>DAOWDW010000093.1 GCA_030638845.1 Candidatus Peregrinibacteria bacterium
GAATAAAATCAACAGTCTTATCTGTAAATAAACTATTAATATAAGAGAAATTATGAAAAGTGTTTGGAGATAAGAAAAGCGCAAAGAATAAAAAAATGCCTAACAAGAAAATCCATTTAATATCTGATTTAATAATTATTTTATATATTGATAAATCATTCTTTATGTAATTCCAAAAAATTTGAAAAAGTACTGCACCAACAATTACTAAGTGAAGAAGCGCAGCACCTCCATGAAAATTTACCCAAAATATTTGAATAATTAGAGCAAGAATTATGTACCTTCGTATTGTTATCTTTTTAGATAACCACTGCGCAGAAAGAAAAAGAGATAGAGAAAACAGCACAAAAGAAAACAACTGTGGTCTATCTAAAATGGTTGGTCTCATAGCTATAGCTCCAAATGCTACAATAGGAGCCATAATCCATATTCTTTTTGAAATTAAAAGAATTGGAGCAAGAGCTAGAGTAACTAGAATAGTCCTAAAAATTATCAATCCACTAGCGCCAAATAAATCATATACATAAGAAATAATTACTTGAGCCAACCACTCATGAGTAGCTAAATAAGCCTGTCCTTCCCTTACATAAGAAAATGGATCTATTGAGATTAGCGATCCCGTATTCCTCATTATTCTTCCAGAAACAATGTGCCACCAAACATCGTAATCAATTATTTGAAATGCACAGACATACCATGTAATTACTAGAAATAAAGTAATGCCCGTTAAAGAAAAAATACGACCCATGGGGTATTAGTATATTGGAATATTAGTATATTGGCATACTAGTATATTGGTATACTGGGCACTGTTTAACGAATATCATAATTAGTATCACTAATACACCAATAACCAATAACCAATCACTAATATACTAGTGCTTCATTGCTTCTTCCAAAGAGCTTTCATCTTTTTCGCTTCCAATAACTGCTAACCTAAAGTTTTCTGGAGTGAATAGTTTGAATGCCAAAGCTTCAATTTGTTCCTTTGTAACTGCATCAAACATTTTAAGATACTCCTCGCAATTTTTAGTTTCTGGGTAAAGAAGCTGCTGACGACCAAGAAAATGTGCCTGCTCTTCGCTATCTTCTAGTGATAATGTGAATTTCCCACGAACATAGTCTTTCGCACGCTTTAGTTCTTCCCTTTCTATTCCACCCTGCGCACAAATAAGATATTGCTCAACAATTAATCCAATTGCTTCATGTAGTCGTGATTGATCTACCCCTGCACGAGTACTTAGCGCCCCTGCATCTAAATAACTATCTGTATCTGTAGATATGTAATAACAAAGCCCCTTTGCCTCACGAATATTTAAAAACATTCTAGAACTCATATTCCCGCCTAAAATAATTGATAGTAATTTTTGAGCATAATATTCATCGCTTATTGCAGATACAGAAGGGACACCCAGCACAAGATGAGACTGCTCTGTTTTTTTAGTCCTAAGAAATATCTTCTTTTCGTTATATGAAGAAAAAGGTTGAAACTCTCTATTTTTCTTTCCAGATAAAGCACCAAAATAATTTTCTGTAAGACTTAAAGCTTGTGCAGAATCAATTTTACCTGCAAAAGCAACAACAACATTATCTGGTGTATATAAGCCATCTTTATGTTTTTGAAAATCCGCTTGCGTGGCATTCATTATTACTTCTTCTGTTCCTATGGTATCCCAACCAAGTGGATGATTTCCAAAAAGTAACTCTTCAAAATCCCACCCTGCTCTGTACATAGGAGTGTCTTGATACATTCTCTCCTCTTCCATAATTACATTTCTTTCTTTTTCTATTTCTTCCTGAGGAAAACTAGCATTATTTAACATATCACTAAGCACATCACATGCAAGCTCTGTATGTTTTGCTGCAACTTTTACGTAATACCCCGCATATTCTTTACCAGTAAATGCATTAAAATCTCCTCCCACACCATCTATAGCTATACTCACTTCTTTAGTATTTTTGTACTTTTTACCGCCTTTAAAAAACATATGTTCTAAAAAATGGCTTATTCCACGTTCTTCATTCTTTTCATAACGAGATCCTGCTCCTGCAAAAACCATTACAGTAACAGATTCGGTACCATTTGACTCAGAAGTAATAACTGGAAGACCGGATGAAAGATTTTGGAGTGAAAACATGAAAAGAGTGTAAAGGCATAATTAAATACTGCCAAATAAACCCCTAAACTTTCTTGCATTGGTCTCATCTAACCAATAATCTATCGCAACATGCTAGGGAAACTTAAATGGCGCAGGCGACTACGAAAACACGGTTTTTTAAGCCGTAGCTCCTCTGTGGGTGGAAAAAGGGTATTGGCACGTCGTAGAGCAAAAGGAAGAAAAAGGTTAACAGTACAGAAGAAGCTTAAATAATAACAAACTGAGTGAAGAATGAATAAATTATAAATGAATCTTAAGATAGTTTAGTAAATGAATTTTTCACTATTCATCCTTAATTATTAATTTCTAAAGTGCTACTATTATTTTGATGATCTCTTTTTTACATAAATTTTCTGCAATCCTTTTCTATATTTTTGGGATTATTTTTTTTATAGCATATCTACTATTTCGAAATACAATATTTTCACCGTGGCCAGAAATTGTATTAAGCATATGCGACTTACCACTAATATTAAGTGGAATGTTATACGGAGGAAGCAGTCTTTATTTAAGCATTAAAAACCCAAAACAAAAATCTAAAGCACTATTACTTGGAGTAACTATTCCACTAATAATCATATTTCTAATGTTGATTATTATGAACTTTTGGAAAATAATTCAATAAATTAACATTACTTTCAGTAAATATTTTATTTATTTATTATATCTCGACAAAGTTGAACACAGCGCCGCGAAGCCAGATCATTTTCGCATTTATTTCATTTCTTCCATATAGTTTCCTGCTTTCCTGTATCCTCATTAATCTTTCTTGCTACCAAAAATAAATAATCACTTAATCTATTTATGTACTTTAGAATATTTTCATCAATTAGATTATTTCTACTTAAATCTACAATCCATCTTTCTGCCCTTCTACAAACAGAACGTGATTGGTGAAACAATGCTCCAAGGGTAGATCCTCCCGGTAAAATAAATGATATTAGTTCTGGTAAAGCATTTTCTAAAATAGTTGATTTCTCCTCTAGATCTTTTATTAAATCTTCAGATAATCCATCAAAAATATTCCCAGATTCGTCTGCTAAATTTGCACCTATAGAAAAAAGTACTTTTTGAATTTTAATTAGATCCTCACGAATATCAATAAAATGATCTATCTGCGAAATTACAACGCCTAACAAGCAATTTAATTCATCTAAAGATCCAATTGCATGTATACGAACATCACTTTTTTTTATTCTTTTCTTGCCAATAAGATCAGTATCTCCCTTGTCGCCAGTAGCTGTTGATATCTTCGGTTTCATGGAAAAATATTGTAGCATATTTGAATTTAATAATTTTTTTATCCATCCGCGCGAAAGCATCACGCTCCCATATTGAAAAAGATTGTTAGATTAATTTCATTTCCAGATTTTTTATAATTTATTTCTTAGATTCTTCAGCTTCCTCAGCTTCTTTAGCTTCCTTTTCTCATCCGACTACAATCATATCTTCTATCGTTTTCATAACATTACTATGCTCTTTCCTTACCTCTTCTTCAGTAAGCGTTTTTTCCTGTGACCTATAAATAAATCTAAATGTAATATTAAACTTACCTTCTGGGAGAGATTGCCCAGAATAAATATCCTGAACTGTTAAGGATTCTAAAAGACTAGAGCTTGAGCGCATTTTATTTAGCTTATCTTCCATGCTACCAGAATGATCTGCCTGCAACGTAACGTCGTATTTCACAGCAGGAAACTGAGAAACTCTAAATGAAATTATCTTTTCGGGCTCTTGGTCGAGCAATGCATTTATATCTAAAGTAACTGCAGCGGCAGAAGGAATAGAAAACTCTGTACAAATATCTGGATGAACTTCGAAAATAGTCCCAATACATTCACCGCAAACACATAGAGAAGCACATCTACCAGTATGAGCAAAAGAAGGAATATTTTTTGCTGGGGAAATACTAAGCTTATAGCCAACTTTTGCGAAAGACTCTGTAATATCTCTTTTTAAGATATAAAATGGACTATCTTTTATAGAATCGGATACCGAAGATGAAAGCAACAAACCCATTTCTGTACACAAGTCTTTGGTTTTAGAAAATACTCTTCCAACATGGAATGTTTTTAAAATATTGGTAGATGATTTAGAAAGATTTTCTTCGGCGTGTTCTAAAAGACGAGGTAACGTACTTGGTTGCATAAGACTTAATTCTTCTCCAATAGGATTTTCTATCTCAGCAGAATTTAACGGATTTAATAATGATTTTTTAAGCAGATCTGGTCCCAAAATAGATAATGGGACACATTCAAAATAACCTTTCAGTCGCAGTTCTTCGCAAATACTCTTCAATCGAAAATCCCGTTCTGGAATATTCATATTGGTACTTGGCATAACAGGTTGGATATTATTAAAACCATACATACGACCAATTTCTTCAATAATGTCTTGAGGATTTAAAAGATCATTTCGGAAAAGGGGTGGTGTTACTGTTATAACTTCATCTTTTATTTTTACGTTACAACCAAGAGCTTCAAGACTATGTACCATATCTTTTGCAGGAATACTTGTTCCCAACAAACTATTTACTTCAGATACAGAAACAGAAACTGGTAATCTAGTTCCTTCTTCTCCATAAGAATCTAATACAGATACTACACGCGCGCCTGGTACATATTCTAAGAAAAGTTGAAGTGCTCTTGCAAACCCTTGTTCAACTGTGACTGGTGCAATACCTTTTTCATAAACAGTTGCAGCTTCTGTTCTGTGACCAGTTGCAACAATAGTCCTTCGAATATTTATAGGATCTACCAATGCACTATGTAAATAGATCCTTCGGGTCTTTTCTGTTGTTGATGTGCGCAATCCTCCCATTACCCCTAAAAGATCAAAAATTCCTTCATCATCCGATATTACCAAAGCTCCTTCGGGTAACTCTCTTGCTTCTTCGTCTAAAGTTGTAATTGTCTCTCCTGTCTTTGTCTGCCTAAGATGGATATCTCCTTTCAAATCATCTGCATCAAAACTATGTAGCGGCATACCAATCTCAGAAGAAACAAAGTTAGTTATATCTACAGGAAGATTTATAGATCTCCAACCCACACTATTAATTCTAGATTTTATAAATTCTGGCGTTTCTCCAAGATCATCTATTTCTATAAGGCAAGCCATATAACGTGGCACCAATTTTTTAGCTTCTAAATTAACCTTAAATGGCAAAGGAGTTTTTGGAAAAGTTACACCAGACAAATTAAAGCTTGGAGCTTTGGCAGACTTCCACTTTGCAATGCCAATTGCTTGGCACTCCCTTGCAAATCCTATTTGAGAAAATAAATCTGGCCTATGGGTAATACTGTGATTGTCTATATCTATAACTATGTCGTCTATATTCAAATATTCTTTCAAAGTCTTTCCTATTCCCTCATCGTCAGATCCAAGATCAATTATTACTGTATCTACAGATTCTGGGAAATAAGAATGAAGTCCTAGTTCTTCTGCCGCACATATCATCCCCTCGCTTTGCTCTCCACGAATCTTAACTGGTTCTAATGTCATTTCCTCTTCCCCATGCCAAGAAACAGTAGCTCCTATATGTGCAAATGCTACCTTCATACTACTGCGGAGATTTGTTCCTCCGCATACTACTTTCTTTACTCCTTTATTTGTTTGTACCTCACATAGAGATAATCTATCTGCATTTGGATGACTTTCTACAGAAAGAATTTTTCCTACATAGCAATTTTCTAAATATTTTCCAAGCTCCTCCACACCTTCTACTTCTGCAGTATGTGCAGTTATTAAATCTGCAATTGTTTGTGGTTCATTTTCATTAAATGCCACAAAATCCTGTAACCAACGTAAAGATATATTCATTGATTTAAATCATACACCAAGAGATGAAGTGATATGTAGTAAAAATTAGAGTAATAGAGTATTAGAATAATAGAGTATTTATGTGTCCACTTTTTGGGGTACAGATCACTGGCGGAGAGGGGGGGATTCGAACCCCCGAAACCCTTGCAGGTTTACTCGCTTTCCAAGCGAGCGCACTAGGCCACTATGCGACCTCTCCACATGTAACAGAGAGTCTACAAAAAGAATGCAATACGCGAAATAAAAATAGTAAGTAATACTGAATACTAAATTGTTAACCCTGCGCTTAAGCACGGAATCAACGAACAAAAAACAGCTGACTTTAGCCAATTGCAATATATCAATATATGAATATATGAGTATGAAAACAAAAAACAGGAACTATCTACTTTTGCTCTTCTGCAAGACTTTTTTAGATATAAACATACATCGTAAACCTCTACAAACTTTATTGTAAACCTTGAATATCATTCAAAATAATTTAACAACCCGATTGCATAGGGATTTCGTAAAAGTTAGTATTGCCATCACTGTTAAATTAATCCATGCATATTCTCCGCAGAAAAACACCGGAATTTCAGGTGCCCTCTTCTCCCAGAACAAGAATAGATACTTCTGAAATTAAAAAATTCGATCCAACCTGTGGAAAAAGGTTAAATACAGGTGAACATAAACTTGCAAAAATGTTTGGAGAAGAGGAAAAAATATATACAACAGACACCATTACAAAAACTATTCAACTAATAAAAGCAATGATAGCTGCAAGAATGGGTCCTGTAACAGCACTTGAATTTTTGGGAGATTTAAAGGAATTAGCTCAAACACATGAAAAATATGATGATACAAAATTTATTCGATATAGAAACAACCAAATAGAAGGAATTATTGGAACTCTCATGGATAAATTCTTAACAAGAGAAAGTAGAATATTTGGAATGACTAATGTTGTAAAAACAGTAAAAGGAAGCACACAAGGAGATCCATGGGCAGTATATTATGCCCACAACTGCAACGCAGATGCTATAATATGGGATACTTTGCTTAGGAGAGAAGAGGAAGGAAATGGTCCAGAAGACTCCCGACCAGCAGCCACACCTGTGCGGAGAAATCAAAGAGCAGGGGCGGGACAGCAAATGCTTTTCGACAAATTCCGTAGCATGCTTTCGGCAGTACTAGATACTGCATTTACTATTCCACCACAGTATTCAAATGAAAATCTGGAAGAAATAATCAAGGCCCATGGGAGACAATTTCTTCGTATATTTATGACAATTCTAAAAGATGAAGAACATATCCCCCTTGTAGCCCCAGAAGGACGTACCACGCCAAAAGAAGGGAAAAATAGAGACAATGTATTGCTTTTATCATCATCTGCAATGAAAGGATTGCATATAACTCCAGTAGATATTGAAGCACCAGAACACTTTCTAAAATTTAAAAGTGGGTGGCGAATGTCTTGTGGGCCCACTACTGCTAACGTAATTATTGGAGAACCGTTTCAAATGAAAAGTAGAAATCCTGAAGAGCTAGTTGAAAAAATGTATTTAAGCCTTCATGGTGCTGGAGCTAATATTGGAAACAGAGCATGGGGATACTGTACACATAAAGGCAATGGTGAGATGGAAGAACATGTTTTAATCGAAAAACAACAAAAATAACTTCATACACAAAAAAGCTTATAAGCAATGTGCAAATAAAATATCTATTTTAGGAAACTAAATAAAAAACAAACCAATTACACACGACTCACTCTTGAGTGAGGAGAATGGTAGATTATGTCTATCGCTACTCTTTTTCCTCATAATTAACATATTGAATGACAAAAAAACCTCACTCCTCGTAATCCTGCATGTAATCATTGTGGCTACATTCACACACATAAAAATGGTTCTCGGAATAGACTAAAACGATTTTATTGTGCTGACTGCAAGAAGAGTTTTAACAGAGACCACAGAAAAAACCCGAAGCTTCTACGACAGTGCCCTATGGGAGCCTCTATTTGCAATTTCAAGAGATTTTCTCCCACTCGGCTCGTACTCGTTCAAGTGCCGCTAACATCTTTGGCGAAAGCGGATCAGGTTCACGGGTTACTGCAAGTAGGGCATCACATTGCAGCATTTGTTTTACGGTATACGCTTCGGAGGCTTGTATATCTGCTACTAGCACTTTTACTCCTCTTTGCTTTACAATCTCCATTAAACTTTCCACTTGTTCACTTGAAAGCTCTAATGGAACAAGTTCGTCTATCGAGATATCATTTAAAAATGCCATTCCTGTCACATCACTCGTTGTAATCTGCTCCAATGAAGCTATAGGGTCTGACGTATCAAGTTGCGCATCACATTGCTTGTTGAGTGTATCAACAACTCTTGCACAAAACTCTTCTCTATCACCAAAAATTTCATCTTCACCGAACAAATCTACTTCATCTTCTCGATGTAATGATCCCAGAGACTCACTCATATTAAAAGTATAGTGATAAAAATATATTAAATACAGCCGATATTACAAGAAAAAAATTAAAACATTCTCTTGATAGTTTTATTGAACAATACAGTAAGAAAATTCCTTATGTGTTGCACTTAGAGTTTGAATTAAAGAAAACAAACCAATTACACACACCACTTAAATTTATTATTTATTTAAATATTTAGCTAAGTAATATATAAAAAGCAATCTGTCTTCTAAAAAAGAAAAAACTTCCAGCTGCCCCGATTTATTGAGGCAGCTGGAGTAAAAGAAACGTCAGTCATGTATCAGCACTTCCTTTGAAGTCGATGCGCTCTGATTACTGCTCTCGCAACAACCAAAGACGTATTTCTTTCTTTCTTTCTTTCTTTCTTTTTACTTTCTCGAGTCATCTGTATCGCGCATTTACGCACGATTCTTGCGATCCGTTGTTGCCTTTTCTTCCACTTCCCTTTCTTCTTCCTCCTCCATCCACGTCCTCTAATAGCAACAACCACATTGGACTCGTCGACTGTCGACATTGCATCCTCCGAACGAGAGAAAAGAAACTGACGTTCTGCCTTAACTACAGATTCTTTCAAGTCCGACCTGAAAAATCTCCGAAAAACCGGAATGTAGTCGGGGTATTCCATATCCCATAAAAAGGCAGATTGCTATTTACTTATTCAATGATTTTAATGAACAACCATTCTTGCTTTTGAAAAGGGATACTTACTCTTTTTCTAATTTATTACTCTTTACCAACGTATCCCATCTGCATAGCAGAGATTCTTAAGAAGAAAAGGAATAAAAGATGTATGGATCATAACAAGTAAAACTTTACACTTTTTACATAATATGTCAAAATCTGGACGCAGCTCAAGACGATTGACAGAAAGAAGAATAAGATGAGATAAGGTATATGTCAATAAAAATAAACCATAAGAAATGAAGGCGATTTCAAATTTCAAGTGCAACACACAATAATTTAAGAAAATTCATCGAGAATTACAGCATCTATCTAAATAAAATTCTTGTTAGAGCTCCTTCTCCCTTCGGGGGAGGGCTGGGGAGAGGGCGGAAGGGACTCCTTACCATGGATATGCTTCGCATGTGCCATTTATTATTACGTCCGCTTTTGGCGGACTAGGCACTGAGCTAGGGCAGCAATAATAACTGGAGCCGCCCACGAGAGTTGAACTCGTGACCCCCTCCTTACCATGGAGGTGCTCTACCACTGAGCTAGGGCGGCTTAGTTCTTTTGAGAGTCTAAAAGACTCATTAATTCTAAACAAGTATTCTTTAAATAGATTATATATGGTGGGAAGGTAACGATAAAAAAAAGTTTATAAGGATACAAAAACTAATTAATGCTATTAAGGAAAATCCATGTAAGGGAATAGGTAAACCAGAACCTCTAAAATTTGATTTACAGGGTTATTGGTTCAGAAGAATAGATCAGCAAAACAGATTAGTTTATAAAGTAGAAAATAGTGTTGTAACTGTTATATCGTGTAGATATTACTATTAACTTGTTTAGTTATTCTTATTCTGCAGAGCATTCTTAACCGCATTCATCCCCAATAGTGCGCATTTCATCCTTTTGTTGCTAACGGGAACATTTAAGATTTCTAACATGTCTTCTTTTGAAAATTTAAGTAAATCATCTTCTGTTGGTGGATTTTCTTGCCAAATTTCGCAAAGCATAGAAATAGCAGACTGACTAACTGCACATCCTGTGCCTTTCCAGCCAATATTTATTTTATCATCATCAAATTTAATACAAGCTGTTATTTCATCTCCGCAACTTGGATTAAGTTCTCTATGGCAACAATCAAATTTTGTTTCATCTTCTATTTTTCCAATAGGATTTTTGTAGTGGTGCAAAATGTTTTCAGCGTACAAATCCATAGGAATGCGGAAATGAAAGAAATAATAAAAATATATTTGGTAGCGGGCTAGCTGCTCGTGGTTGGAAGTAAAATTTTAAGAGCATCTTCCAATCCTTTTCCAAAGGCATTTATATCATCTTCTGTATTATAAAGGGCGATGGATATTCTGGTACTAGATCCAATATTTAGATGATCATGTAACGGTTTTGCACATTGGTGACCAGCACGAACTGCAATTCCTTTTTCACTTAATATGTCACTTAGGTCATGTGGATGTACTCCATCAATTGTAAAACTAATACAGCCAGATTGGTTTTTCCCCAGAATGTTAATTCTTTTATCTTTGCTTAAAATATTTTTAGCATGTTCTATCAATTTTTCTTCGTGCGCAGCTACTTCTTTTCTTGAATATTTTTCAAGCCACTCAATTGCAGCTTTTAGTCCTATAGCTTGCGCTATTGGTGGAGTGCCAGCTTCAAAAACTGATGGACCTTCTGCTTTAGTAAAATCTTCTTTTGTTACTTCTAATATCATTCCTCCTCCTCCCATCCATGGTGTCATTTCTTTTTGCATTTCACTTGTTGCAAATAATACTCCTATGCCAGTTGGACCATAAAGTTTGTGGCCAGAGAAAGCCAAAAAGTCACATCCAATTTCTTTAACATCTATTTTGTTATGAACAATAAGTTGAGAAGCATCAATAATTATTTTTGCACCTGCGCTATGTGCTAATGCTGTAATCAATTTAATGTTTGGTTTACACCCAAGCACGTTACTTTGTCCTGTTATTGAAACCAATTTTACATTTCCAGATTTTAGATAATTTTTGTAATCATCTATATTTAAATTTCCATATTCGTCACAATCTATCCAAACTAATTCAATCCCTATTTCTTTTTTTAATATCTGCCAAGGAACTATATTGCTGTGATGCTCTAAAATAGACAGAACTATTTTATCTCCTCTCTTTAGATTTTTTCTAGCCCATGCATTTGCTATCAAATTTAAGCTTTCAGTTGAATTTTTTGTAAAGACAATTTCTTCTGAGTTTGCATTTAAAAACAAAGCGACTTTATTTCTACTTTCTTCATATGCGTTAGAACTAACTTCTATTTGAGAATTAATTCCACGATGTACATTCCCACCCATTTCTGTGTAATAGTTTCGCATAGCATTTAGCACATATTTTGGAGTTTGACATGTTGCAGCGGAATCTAAATAGATTCGATTATCTTTTTGGAAGAAGGGAAATTCCTGTCGAATAATATGTATATTTAGGGGCACAGTTGGGAGTGTATCAGAAAATAATGGATTAAAAGACACAAGACTCAAGATATTAGATTCAAGAACTTCTTATATCTTGTGTCTTAAATCTTACATCTTTTAAAGATTTTTAATTGCTTTTTTGATACCATTCATTCGATTAATATCTTCTCTTTGTTTATGAAGCAAAAAACCGTTCATATTTTATCTATTACGTTTTTCGTGTGTCTTGTACTTTGGGGCATATATACGCTTCTATATTATCTTGGAGTTCCTGTACATGGAGTTGTATTACTTGCCAGTGAATCAAATGCAAGATTGAATGAGCTTTGTGATTCAAATGCCTATTTGTGCAGAGGATTATTTGGGTTTTTTCCATTTATTTCTCATACTTTTGAGCGCATGCGTCCCTTGCTTTCATATGGAGTTATAAGTTTGTTTCTTTATGGAGGATATCTTTTATATAGTGGTTTTAATACGGGTAGGTTCTCAATATCTTTTAATTTAA
>DAOWDW010000062.1 GCA_030638845.1 Candidatus Peregrinibacteria bacterium
ATGCACTTTGGAAACATTGCTTGAATACTACAGATGATTTCTTTGGAATTACATCAATATTAGTAGAAGGAGGACCAACCACTTGGACTACATTTAGGCTAGAAGGATGCGTTGATGAGGAAGTATGCCTTGTAGGGGAATGAATCAATGAAAAAAATGAAGCGATAATTTTTAGGCTGGTAGGCATGTAGGAAAGTAGGTAAGTAGAATATGTTTTACAAATAACTTCAGCCACTAGCCTACAAACCTACACGCCTACTCGCCTTCATAACTTCTTCTACTTTCTCATTAGAGCTTTACTTATCTACTACAAAAATTGTGTAACACTATATTTTATTCTTCGATTATTTATCAAAAATTTAACTAAATCCCTATGAGTATGCGGTTTTATTAGAGCTGGCATATTGTGACAAGCATACAAAAAAACAAGATTGAATATTAAGAAAGAATTCAATATATTGTGTGGTTGTGGCATAGGTACCACTACATGCTGTGTTTTTATCTTCTTTACTCTAATTAGTGCCATGAATCCTGTCTCTGTTGAAAAATCGGTTCCTTCTTCCGAAGGAGGTAGTATAGTTTCTTCAAAAAAGAAGGCACTATCTATTTCGAGAGTTTTTACAACACCGGGGAGTGATCCTCTTGAGGAAGTAAAATATGAAAGAAGAACAAGTAAAATTACGAATACAGATGGCTCTATAGTATTTGAGATGCAGGATGCAGAAATTCCTGTAGATTGGAGTCAGGTTGCTACGGATATTATGGTAAGTAAGTATTTTAGAAAGGCAGGAGTTCCTCTTACAAATGAAGATGGTAGTGCAAAGAATGATGAAAGTGGAAACGTAATGAAGGGGCCAGAATCATCTGCTAAGCAGGTTATAAGAAGACTTGCAGGATGTTGGAGACATTGGGGTCAACAATATGGATATTTTGATACACCGCAAGATGCTCAAGCATTTGAGGATGAATTAAGTTATATGTTGGTGCATCAAATGGCGGCTCCAAATAGCCCGCAGTGGTTTAATACAGGATTACATTATTCATATGGAATTACAGGACCTGCTCAGGGCCATTATTATTCCGATCCGGTAACTGGCGAAGTGCAGAAAAGTACAGATGCATATACTCATCCACAGCCACATGCTTGCTTTATACAATCTGTAAAGGACGATATGGTAAATGAAGGAGGTATTATGGATTTATGGGTTAGAGAGGCTAGATTATTTAAATTCGGATCTGGCACAGGAACTAACTTTAGTTCTCTTCGCGGGGAAGGTGAACCTCTTTCAGGAGGAGGAAATAGCTCTGGATTAATGAGTTTCTTAAAAATTGGAGATAGGGCAGCAGGTGCTATTAAATCCGGAGGAACTACACGTAGAGCTGCGAAAATGGTTTGTTTAAATTTAGATCATCCAGATATAGAAAAATTTGTTAATTGGAAGGTTGAAGAAGAAAAGAAAGTTCTCGCATTATCTGAATCTGGTTATGACACAGATTTTAATGGGGAAGCATATAACACTGTTTCTGGACAAAATTCGAATAATTCTGTTCGTGTACCTCATGCGTTTTTTAAAGCTTTAGAAAGTGACAGTGATTGGAATATGTATTGGCGTACAGAGCAGCGCAAGGCAGAGAAAGAGAATAGAGAACCTGTTCCATGTAAAACTTTAAAAGCACAGGACTTGTGGGACACAATAGGCTATGCAGCTTGGACGTGTGCAGATCCTGGAGTCCAGTACGATACTACTATAAACGACTGGCATACCTGCCCTGCAGATGGGCCAATAAATGCAAGTAATCCATGTAGTGAGTATATGTTTTTAGATAACACTGCATGTAATTTAGCTTCTATAAATCTATTAAAATTTTATGATGAAGAGACAAAAAGTTTTCAAATTGAACGATATAAACATGCAGTTAGACTTTGGACAGTTGTTTTAGAAATATCTGTTTTAATGGCTCAATTTCCAAGTAAAGAGATTGCAAAATTGAGTTACGAATTTAGGACACTAGGACTTGGATATGCAAATCTTGGAGCCATGCTTATGAGAATGGGTATTGCTTACGATAGTGAGAAAGGAAGAGCAATATGTGGAGCTATTACCTCAATTCTAACTGGAGAATCGTATGCAACCTCTGCAGAAATGTCCGAATTTCTAGGAACATTTTCGGGATATTTAAGAAATAAAGAGAGCATGATTCGTGTAATTAAAAACCATAGACGTGCGGCATATAATGCTCCTGCAAACGAGTATGAGCAGTTAAGTGTTCCTCCTGTTGGAATAGACCAAAAAGTATGCCCAGAAAATTTGCTTAGCTCTGCAAAAGAGTGTTGGGATAGGGCACTTGCTCAAGGGGAAAAACATGGATTTAGAAACGCTCAAACTACGGTTATAGCTCCAACAGGAACAATAGGACTTTTAATGGACTGCGATACAACTGGCGTAGAGCCAGACTTTGCATTAGTTAAGTTTAAAAAACTTGCCGGAGGTGGATATATGAAAATTGTGAATCAATCGGTACTACCAGCTCTAAATAATTTAGGATATACAGAAGACCATGTTCGAGAAATTATGCAGTACGTTATGGGAACTCTTACTTTATCTAACGCTCCACATATAAATAGGGAATCACTTAAAGAAAAAGGAATGTTAGATGAAGATATAGCAAAAATAGAAAAAACTCTTCCAACAGTATTTGAGTTACAGTTTGCTTTTAATAAATGGATACTTGGAGATGAAGTCATGAATCGTCTTGGATTTACGGAGGAACAAACAGATGATGTTACTTTTGATCTTATTCGTGCACTTGGATTTACTCCAGACCAAATAGATGAAGCAAATACACACGTATGCGGGCGTATGACGGTTGAAGGTGCTCCACATTTAAAAGAAGAGCATTTATCTGTGTTTGATTGCGCAAGCAGATGTGGAAAGATTGGAAAGCGTTCTATAGCTGCAGAAGGCCATATTTGTATGATGGCATCTTCTCAGCCATTTATTTCTGGTGCTATTAGCAAAACTGTAAATCTTCCAAATGAAGCAACAGTAGAAGATATTAAGGGCGCATATTTCCTAAGTTGGAAGTTGGGGCTTAAAGCAAATGCACTTTATAGAGATGGTTGTAAGTTAAGCCAAGCCTTGAATACAATTTCAGATTCAAATAAAGAAAGTAATAAATCAAAAGAGCCAGAAGTTATAGAGAAAATAGTTATAAAAGAAGTTCCACGTCGTAGAAAATTACCAGATGAACGTATGTCTATAACACATAAGTTTTCTGTAGTAGGACATGAAGGATATTTACATGTTGGGTTATATGAAGATGGTCAACCAGGTGAAATATTTATAAAAATGAGCAAAGAAGGATCAACTTTATCTGGAGTAATGGATACGTTGGCACTTAGTCTTTCTATGAATTTGCAATACGGAGTTCCTCTTGAGGTATTGGTTGGTAAACTGGCTCATACAAGATTCGAACCTATGGGAATGACTACAAATAAAGAAATTCCAATGGTTAAGTCTCTCATGGATTATTTGGGTAGATGGCTAGCACTAAAGTTTTTAACCAAAGAAAAGGCAAAGGAGTTCCACAATAAAGATCTAGTAGATAAAGCTTATGAGGAGGGCACAAAGAGCAAGGATGCATTTGCTATGCGACTTCCAATAGTAGACGAGGGATCTTCGCACCCAGAGCTTAAAGAAGAAGTATCTGTAGTAAATATTGAGGAGAATGTCGTTATACAAGAAAAAGATGGAAACAAGGAAAAAGCGAAACAACAAGGTTTTACAGGATCAATTTGTGGTAGCTGTGGAAGCCTGAGAGTAAAGGCGAATGGCTCTTGTGAGGTTTGTTTAGATTGTGGAGAAACGTCTGGATGCAGTTAGGAAATATAACAATGAAGCAATGCGCAAGCGATTTACGAAGCGTTATACTGCATTGCTTCATTGCTTCATTTTGGGATTGCTTCATTTCTTAATTACTTTCATTATTTTCACTAAACTTAATTGAAGTGTTAATATGCACCTATGTCTTGGCTAGATTTACTTCCCTCATCCGAAAAGCGTCGTATTCGCAAAAAAATGCGAAGTCCAGAGGTATATGAAAAGACTCGTGAGAAGGTAAAGGGGCCAGAAGAATTGGAAGATGAGTTGAAAGTAAGGGAGAGTCTTGCAGATATAAAATTTGGTATAGAAACAAGCTCAGAAAAGTATTCAGAGCTTAAAGAAAAGATGGATGCCTCTATTAGTGAAAGTGGTATAGAGAATATTGTAGATATAAATGATACATCTAAAGAATCTGTAAAGGCTTTAGAAGAAGGATTATATGAAATTCAAATAGAATCAGATAATTCAAACAATCCAGAACAAATAGTTTTGCTTCCCGAAGGAAATGTATCTGAGAAAATTCCGCTTCAAAAATCAATTAGCGAAAAATTCATATAAAATCTAGCTACACGTGGCTTCTAGTCTTTGTCTATACTCAAATACATTTTGAGCTATTTCCATTATCCTAGATACAGATAAGGAAGGTAATTCTGATGAAGAAAGTTCACGCCACTTAGCCATAAAAACCTCTTCAGAAGAAAAGTCATCTTGTATAAGATTGTCATGGTGAATTGCTACAAGATATGCAATTTTTCTCTCTTCTTCTGTTGCATCATCTCCAACTATAATAGTTGGGTTTTCTCTTATTGATGCGGCAAATGTTGTCATAATATGTTGAGGAATTTAAAAATATTTACTGAAATGTAGTGAAACATTTAAGTAAATACAAGTAAATATCTGTTAATTTTTAATCAATTAGATTAAAAACCAATAAAGAGAATGCCGAATGCGCAAATTCCTAGAAAGAATTTCATAATAATATCCAATAAAAAGAGAACAAATCCATGATTACGAATACTTACTCCTCTCGTGCACCGTAACCCGATTTGCCAGACATAGCTTTAGCGAAGGCTGGGGGGCGAAGGTTGTATCATGGAGTGCAAAGCCTATTCTATTTTGCATAATATTTTCAAGAGCAAATTGAAAAGAGCCCTTGCAAAAGCCATAAAACATGAACAAATCACTTGTACATATGTACACCCCATATATCGACTTTTTGGCTAGTTGATCAAATAATCTGTTCATAAGAGATCAGGTCGTCATCAACTGCGGCTTTATTAGAAATTTGTTTTCCGCACTTCTCACATTTATGAATTATTATAAATCCTTTTTTATTATTTTGATCCAATGCAATTGGTTTCATAAGACCTTCGCATTCAGATGCTCTATCTCCAGGTCCCTTGTCATCAACATGTTTAGACCATAAACAATAAGGGCAATGATTTCTATAAGACCCACTTTTAAGTGGAAAAACATCCTTGTCGCAGTTTTCACATACAAATGGTTCTTGGCGGGCTATAAACATAGGGGAGGCTGAGGAAGCTAAACATTGAATCGAAAATGCATAATATCACCATCCTTAACAATATATTCTTTTCCTTCACTTCGCATTTTTCCTGCCTCTTTTGCTTTTTGCTCACTTCCTGTCGCTATGTAATCTTCATAGCCTATGGTTTCTGCACGTATGAATCCTTTTTCAAAATCTGTATGAATTACTCCAGCTGCTTGTGGTGCTGTCATCCCCTTAATAATATTCCATGCTCTAACTTCTTTTTCTCCTGCAGTGAAGTACGTTAAGTAGCCAAGAGCGTTATATGCTGCGCGAATTAGCTGATGTAATCCAGAAGATTTAACTCCTAGTTCATATAAAAATTCTTTTGCTTCCTCAGGCGAAAGGTCACAAAGGTCTTCTTCTATTTTTGCACTTATAACAATTATTTGGTCATCATTTCTAAGATCTAAATCATTTCTAAATGCTTCTATGTCTGCATTCGCTAATTGATTTTCTGCAACATTTACAGCAGTTAATATTGGCTTCTTTGTTAATAAATTAAATGATCTGGCAATTAAATCATCGTCATTACTTAGTTCTACTGAAGATGCTGGTTTTCCAGATTCTAAAGCATTCTTTATGGGCTCTAATATTCCATATTCTTTTTGTGCTTCTTTATTTCCGCTACGTGCTCCACCATCAACTTTATCTAGTCTTTTTGTAATTGATGATAAATCAGCAAGCAAGAGTTCTGTCTCTATGGTTTCTCTATCTCTTTTAGGATCTATTTTCCCATCAACATGTGTAATGTTTCCATCATCAAATGCTCTTACAACATGGCAAATTGCATCTACTTCTCTTATGTGACTTAAAAATGCATTGCCCAAACCTTCTCCTGTACTTGCTCCTTTTACAAGTCCTGCTATATCTACAAATTCTATTGCAGCAGGTATTACCTTTTGCGGATTTACTAGTTTAACTAGCTTATTTATTCTTTTATCTGGTACCTCTACAACACCAATATTTGGCTCTATTGTACAGAAAGGATAGTTAGCTGCCTCTGCACCTTTGCTTCTAGTTAAAGCATTAAAAAGCGTAGATTTACCTACATTTGGAAGACCGACGATTCCTATTTTAAGTGCCATAAAATTCATTAGTAGATTAGGGTATGGGATGCAAAAAGCAAAAATTATAATATTTATTTGGGCTAAAGCCCAAAATATATGACCTAAGTTAACCCCGCACTTAAGCGCGGGGTTAACGAACCAAAACGAAGCTTTAGCTTTGTAATTTTGTAATGTATGGCAAAGCCAATAATCAAAACCGAAGTGCCCGTTTTCTAAAAACTAATTGGTGGGCATTGACAACTTCCAAAAAATATGTAGAATATCATCCTTATGACAAAGCGCACAATATACCTGTTCGTAGCTGTTTTACTTGCTGGAGTGTACACTCATGCATTCGCAGCAACACTTACAGATGTACGAGGAACTGCTTTTCAGACAGCTTTTGATTATCTATCTAACAAAGGCGTTGTAGAGGGTTATTTAGATGGAACAGGTAGACCATATGCTCCTATAAATAGAGCAGAAGCACTTAAATTAATAACACTTTCAGATAAAGAAATTTCCCGCAGGGTTTCTTGGTATAGCAAAAATATGCCACCACTTCCTATATTTGCAGATGTATCTCAGCAGTCTTGGTACGCACCTTTTGTAGAAGCAGGTTTTGAGACAGGTATTTTAAAAGGATACCCAGATGGAACATTTAGAGGTGCAAATTTTGTAACTGTAGAGGAAGCATTAACAATGCTACTTCGTTCTAGAGGAGAATCTGGAGATACTGGGCCTGCACTACTTTCACCATATATTGCCAACCAATCTAATGAGTGGTTTACGCCATATATAAATGGGGCAATTGAAAAGAATATGGTAATGAGACAGCAAACTCTTAGATTAGGTGCTCCTATAACCAGAGGGCAGTTTTTTGACATGGTTTATAGGTATATGAATATTGAAGACACAGGAAAGAGTAGTTTTCCAAAAGAAGAACCAAGAACAACTGTCGTAAGAAATGAAGGCAATACAAATAATGGAAATACTAATGTTACAAGAAATATTCCACAGCAGTCTCAACCTACAGTTCCTAGGTCTTTGTCTCCACATGCATCAGAAAAATATTTTGCAGTTTCTATGCCATCTATTGGTATAAATGATTTAAGTATTGTTCATCCAGTAGATCCATTTACTTCTAAAGGAATATTAGAACCACTTTCAAGAGGTGTAGGGCATTTGTTTAGTTATCCAGGAGGAGGAGGAAAAATAATGGTTTATGGTCATAGTAGTGGTTACCCTTGGGATATATCTCAATACACAAAGATATTTCGTAAGGTAAATCAGCTTAAAGTAGGAGACCGTTTGTATGTAACATATGAAGGAAAGCTACATACTTATGAAGTAACACACGAACAAACAATAGACGCAAAAGATACAAGCCCTTTTAATGATAATGGTGCAGGAGAAGAATTAATTCTATATACCTGTTGGCCACCAGATTCCATAGCACAAAGATATTTGGTACATGCAACTCCAGTAGATACTGTTGCATTGCGATAGAAAGAAGGCTGAAGCCTGTAATTCTTCTATATGTTAACCCCGCGCTTAAGCGCGGGGTTAACCAAATGTAATAATTTGGCTTTAGCCAAAAACCCCAATAATACTAATGGCTTTTTAGCAATAGTCTTGCAATGACTGATAGAACGCTATTTTTTATTAATTTATTTTATTTCTTTCATTTATTTAATTTTCGCATTTTTTTCTATCCTATCCTTCTCAAAATTTCTCGATCGACCCATTCGACTTCGCTCAGGGTCTATATATTTATCATTGTCCAACTATTATTATCCTATCCTTCTCAAAATTTCTCGATCGACAAATTCTTTAGCACGTCCGTATGTTAGTCGTGAAAGCTGTGTAAAGGCTTCTGCGGCCTGTGGGTCTCCTACATATGTTTTATCTAACCAAGGTCTTGGTACTTCTATAGAAAATGGTCTAGAAGGTTGACCGCTAACACTTAACTTCATGGCACCCTTAAATGCATCCATATTAATAAGGTCTTGTTCGCTAAACACTGGTGCCATTTCTTTTGAACATACTTCGGCATCTTGAGGACCAATTTTATAAAACATCATTGTTCCTACGTTTCCAAATATTGCACCCTTCAAACTTACATTTCCACTTAATTTACTATCCTTTTCCAACTGGTCTATGTACTGGTGAGCAAGAATTAGACCAAGTCTATATTTTCTTGCCTCAGAAAGAATGGACTCAATAGAAGGAGTTACAAAGTTTTGGAATTCATCTATATACAAGAAAAAATCCTTAAATGAATCTCTACTTTCTCTTTGTCTTCGCATGGCGGCTACTTGAATTTTATTTACAAAAATCATACCAAGAAGCTGTGAGTTAATGTCTCCAACCAAACCTTTACTTAAGTTAGCAAGTAATATTTTTCCTTCGTTCATACATTTACTTACGTCAAATGCACTTTTTGTTTGTCCTACAATATTTCTTATTAAAGTGTTTGTGTAGAACTGACCAAACTTTGCAGCAAAGTAAGGAATAATTTCACCTTTTTCTCTTTGCCCTGTCATGGCCATTTGCTTAGACCAGAAAGCTTTAACAATAGGATTATTAACTTTGCTAACTTTGTATTTTTGCCATTCATCGTCTGTAAATAGTTTAACAAGATCTGTAATTGCTCCTCCTTCTTCGTTATCTGCCATTAATGTTAAACATCCATTTCTAAAGTAGTCTTGAATACGTGGTCCAAATATTTCTTCGCCAAACATTTTTACCATCATGTTCATGGCATCTAGTGCAATTAAATCTTTTTCTTCA
>DAOWDW010000089.1 GCA_030638845.1 Candidatus Peregrinibacteria bacterium
GTTGAATACGGTTTCCGTCTTCCAAGTTCGCACGACAACCGTCCACTAAAGTTTTCGGAATTTGAAGATAGGGTAAATCAGACTGTGTATGCGTCTGCAACACCTGGAAAATATGAATATAGAGAGACAGATAAAAAGAATATTGCTCAACAAATTATTCGTCCAACTGGCTTGTTAGATCCTGTTGTTACTGTTAAGTCATCCAAAAATCAAATTGATGATATGACGAAGGAATTAAAAGAAACTATTGCTCGTGGTGAGCGTGTTCTTATTACAACTCTTACAAAAAAATCCTCAGAAAAACTTACAGAATATTTGGTAGATGCAGATTTTAAAGTTAGATATTTGCATAGTGATATAGAAACAATGGAACGTATAGAAATATTAAGACAGCTACGTATAGGTGAAATAGATATAATTGTAGGAATTAATCTACTACGTGAGGGGTTAGACCTCCCAGAAGTTAGTTTTATTGCTATTTTAGATGCAGATAAGCAGGGTTTCTTGCGTTCTCGTGATGCACTTATCCAAACTATTGGTCGAGCTGCAAGGAATATAAACGGTCATGTAACTTTGTATGCGACAGATGACCCAGAAACTGGGAAACCAAAAAAGACACCTGCAATGGAAGCAGCATTAGAAGAAACAGAGCGCAGAAGAGAAATTCAGCAGAAGTATAATGTCGACCATGACATAACACCTAAATCAATTATAAAAGCAATACACGATATAGCTGAAGATCATATAAAAATGGAGTTGCGAAGTACTAAGAGGCGTAGTCACGACAAGATTCCTAAGGACGAGAAGAAGAGACTAATAGGAGAGTTAGAAATGCAAATGGAACTTGCTTCACAAAATATGGAATTTGAAAAAGCTGCAGATTTAAGAGATGAGATTGATTTATTGAGAAAAGAGATTTAAAAAATGCAGTATATATAATATAAGAGAAACTCAGGTTACAGGTTGTTTCTTGAATCTAATATCTTGTGCCTTGTGCCTGTTTTTTTGCTATCATTCCTTGCGATGATCGAAAATTGCAAGACTAGAAGGCAAAGAGGCTTTACTCTTATGGAACTATTATTAGTTATTGGAGTAGTTGGAATTCTATCAAGTATTGTTATTGTTGCGGTAAATCCTGCTGAGCAATTAAGAAAAGCTAGAGATACACAAAGAGAAAATGAAGCCGCGCAAATTCAAAAAGCATTAGAGCAGTACTACGTAAAAAATAATGCTTATCCAGCATCGGTTCTATCTGGATGGGGAAACTCTTATCCAATATGCCAACAAGGGCAAACAGATACCTCTTGTATAAATATAGATGCATTAATTCCAGACTACATAGGGGAAATTCCTGTAGATCCAACTGAAGAAGGAACTTTGCATACAGGTTACGAAGCATATCAAGACACTGGAAGACCATTTGTTATTGCACCAAGACTAGGAGAAGTATTTCCAGTTGATTACATTGCAAGGTGGAGATTTACGGAATCTGCTAGTCCATATATTGATTCAACTGGGAATGGTAATAATGCTACTTGTACATCAACATGCCCAGCTTCATCTGGAGTATCTTCCAGAGAAAGTGGTTTCGGTGTTCAATTTGAAAATCCAAGTGGTGAATATCTTATTATTGATAGCCCTTTACTAGGAGAAACAGAAATAACAGTGTGTGCATGGGTTTATAAAGTCAATCATAGATTGTATAGTACAGTTTTTTCAGATTACAGCAGTATTTCAAGGAATTTTATTTTATTTCATGAGTCTCCAGCTGGCTCAACCAACTCGCGTTTTTACATTGGGAGAGAAGATGGTGAGAGTGCAACTTCTGTTGCAAAAGCTGGAGTTGATTTAAATGAATGGAGTCATATATGTGGCGTATATATTGGTGATACAAGTGCAAGGAGTTATGTAGACGGGGAATACGAAGAGACATCATTAAGTACGTCATATTCTAATATAAATACAGTAGCATCAAACTATGCGAGAATTGGTTCATATGCAAATTCATATACATTCCGTGGAATTATTGATGATGTGCGAGCATATAACCGTGCACTAAGCGAAGAGGAGATTCAGATGCTATATAATGAAGGACCAACGGAATAAGGAAATGAAGAAAATGAAATAAATGAAGCAAATACAATGAATACTTCGGGGCTTTCACATTTTTATATGTATTATATTCTTGACATAAATGATTATATAACTATAATTACTTGCCTTTGTAAAATTCTTCAAAATTATGCTTAGAATCCTCTTTTCTGCCATATTAGTCTCTGCATTTGCCTTTCTTCATACAGGAAGTGCATTAGCTGCATCTGTACAAGGAACACACCCATACGATCTTCAAAGTAGAAGAGTATCTGGTGGGTCTGCCCATAGAACTTCTGGTAGTTGGGGATATGAAACACTAAGAGAATTTGAATTAAGCCCATACAGAAGCGTAACTCATATGCTTCATCCATATTTTAGAAGTCGTCCCTATCAACAGTTTCTTCCTTCTAATAAACGTACATTTAGACTGTTTATAGAGATGTATGGATATGATGATTTGTATAGAAGAAGATAAAGCAATGAAGCACTTCGACACTTCAATTACACTCAGTGTAAACAATGAAACAATGCGAAAATAAAACAAATATAGGAAATACGAAAATTATTTTTTCATTCTACATTCTACATTCTACATTTTGTATTCTTTATTCGTTTGCTATCATTTATACCAATGATAGGTAAATACAAAACAAGAAGGCAAAGAGGTTTTACTCTTTTAGAACTTCTAATAGTAATTGGAGTAGTAGGAATTCTATCAAGTATTGTTATTGTTGCAGTAAACCCTGCTGAGCAATTTGAAAAAGCAAGAAACGCAAGGCGTACAAGTGATGCAAATCAACTTGAAAAGGCTTTTATTCAATACATAATAAAAGGGAACAATCTCCCAAGTGAAGTATCTACTGGGTATGATGGAGCTACCTCAATTTGCAAACAAACTATTAGCGATAGTAGTTGTATAAATGTAGATAGCTTACTAACTCCAGATTATATTGTGGCGATTCCTCAAGACGATGAAGAGGAAAATCCAAATTTTTCAGGATATGTTGTATATCAAGATTCTGAAGGCGCACCGCATGTTAATTCCGCATATATTACTAATTGGATTCCTGGACTCATCGGAATGTGGCGATTTGACGAAGGAGGGGGAATAGTTGCAGTAGATTCCTCTGGGAATGAAAATCATGGAATGCTATCATCTACAGGTGATGGTGAATTAATTACAAATGGAGGGGCAGAAACAGGCGACACAACAAACTTTGCTTTTGACGGAGTTACAAATACAGATAGTAATACCGATACATATTCTTTTTATGAAGAAGGACCCAAGAGTTTTCGTAGCAGTGAATTTATTCCAATAGATATTACTAAAACATATAATCAGGAAGGTTGGTTTAAATCCTATGGGGCAGGTGGTGACAGTAGATTGTATTTTGGATATGTGCCATATGACGAAAATCAAGTACAGATTTCCCATCATCATGTAGGCGTAATTACAGATACAGAAGCAACGCTCATAGAAAATATTTCCTCCTCTGATACTGTTGTAAAAATTTCTAATTGTTCAAACTGGTATGTTTTGTCGTATGGATACATGGCATTTAACATTGATGATTCAGGAAATTACAACGATCTTCCAAATAGAGATTTAAGTAATAAGGGCATTGAAAGTGTAAGTGGTGATTTGGGGGGGTATTGTGAAATTGAATTCAAAACAACTGTTGGGAAAACATATCCTGCAGGAACAAAAGTTAGGATGCATAAATCGGGTGGTTCGTATATGTATGTTGCGGCTGCTGGAGCTTATATTCCAACTGTTTGGACTAGCTATTCTTCGTCAATAACTGGAGAAAGTATTTCGGGGACTATTTATTCTGAAGGTTTTTGGAGAGGAACTAGGTTTGTAAAATTTCTTTTCTTAGCAAATTACGGACAGGATAGTACGTTCAAATTTCGTACAGATGATCTTTCTATAAAATCTGTTCCAGCTACATATACTGGCCCCGATTGGGCTAGTGGGCAAATTGGTTCTGCATTAGATTTTGATGGAGTGGATGATTTTGTAAATGCGGGGAGTAATCCAAATTTGCAAATTACAGGAGCTTTAACTATGAGCTTTTGGATGTATGCAAGAGGAAGTAGTAGTGACGCAGGCTTAGTAGGAACTGGAATTGGCGGTTACCAATGTACATATCATAACGGGGCAACAGTTTATTGTTATATAGATAACGGAGGGAACAGTATTTCATATGCAGCTTCATTAAATGCTTGGCATCATGTTGTTCTTAGTTGGGATGGAACTACAAATGAGAATGGAATCAAGCTATATCTGGATGGAGCATTGGTTAATGAAAGAACATCTTCTTCTTCTTCTATTTCAGGATTTTCTGATTTTATAATTGGAGATTCAACTACAAATTTTGATGGATTAATTGATGATGTTCATGTCTATAATAGTAATTTATCAGCAGATGAAATATTGTCTTTGTATGAAGAAGGATCTAGTGAATAAAGCAATAAAGCACTTCGATATTTCAATTACATTCAGTGTAAACACTTCAATTACACTCAGTGTAAACAATAAAAAAATGCGAAAATGAAATAAATATAGGAAATATTTTCGCATTTCTTAGACCTCTCATTATTTAACAGTAATCATATGTTCCAAACTTTAACGGCATCCCTATATCCTTCTGGATTTCCAGTATCAATTCTTTTGCCTTCACATTCGTATCCGTAAATATGTTCTGAGCCAAGTTGATTTATAAATGCATCAATTAGTCTTATCTCCCCTCCCTCCCCAGATGTTATATTTGGGAGAACGTCAATTGTAGAACGAGGAATAATATATCTACCAACAATACCAAAGGTAGATGGAGCATCTTCTGGATTTGGTTTTTCTACTAGTCCTTTAATTTTTTTTATTCTTGGTTGAGATTCATGTTCTTTCTCAATATCTACAATTCCATATTTTGATGTATGTTCTAGAGGAATTTTTTCCAATGCAATTACAGCTCCTCGTTCATCTTCAGTAAATAATTCATATGCATTTATTAGTTG
Organism: Candidatus Peregrinibacteria bacterium; assembly: GCA_030638845.1. Lineage (GTDB taxonomy): Bacteria > Patescibacteriota > Gracilibacteria > Peribacterales > Peribacteraceae > JABGQH01. Next base: position 5,113 of record DAOWDW010000089.1, read on the forward strand.
GCGAAGTGCACTATCTGCATCTGTAAACAAATCATCACCAAATAAAATTGCAGTAGCATGTTGGTCCGTCCAATCTTTAGCTTGTAATATTGCGTGACCATCACCAAGTTGCTCGTCTTGGTAAACAGTATGAAAACGAACAGAATCGTATTTTTTTAGTTCTTCAAGCAGATTACTTTTACCTTTAGCTTCAAGATTTTTCTCAAGTTCTGGATGCCTTTCAAAATACAAAGGAATAGCTTCTTTTCCTTTACTTATGACGAAACAAATATCATCTATTCCTTCATCTAAACATTCATGTACCAAATGTGCGATGATTGGCTGATTTCCCAATGGTAACAGCTCTTTTGGTACAGATTTCGTCCAAGGAAGAAAACGTGTTCCAAGACCTGCAACTGGTAAAATAGCTTGAGTAACTTTCATAAAATATGAACGAGAATTAACGTAAACAATCATAAGATGCTTTAGCTTTTCTAGCTAGTAGATTTGACAGTTAATGGGTAAATGGTCTAGAATGATACGAAATATAAATAAATTTCCTTTAATTTTTCTCATGGCAAAAACCTCGCAGTCCGATTTAGATACAGTTTATAGTTTGTATACAATGCAGATAACTCTTCAGGATTTATTGGATACAGATTTAGAAACACCTGTGCAAAAAAAGGAGGCAAAGAAGTATTTGCAGGAATTTTCTAAATTACTAAAAAATGTAGATGTAAGATATATGGGAGGGGAAGACGTATTTGGATCTATGGAAGGAATGCAGGTGGAAGTTAAGAAGAAAATAGGAAAGTAGAACAGTCAAAAAGTGAAGCAGAAATGGTTATTGGTTATTGGTTATTAGTTTATTAATATGCAGAATATTATATTCGTTAAACAGTGCCCAATATTCCAATATTCCAGTATCCCAATTACTATTCATTGTTTTACTGACGCACTGTTTAACTCACTTATCCGCTTTCATTAATTCTTACAATTTTAACCTTTTCTTCTTTTGGAATAATTATTTTTAAGATTGAGTCTTTACTAAATGTTGCTCTTATTTTTTTAGGATCAATAATCCCAGGTAGAGTAATACTCCTTGCAAACTCTCCCCAGAAACATTCTTGTACATAAAAATTCTGCTCTGGAATTTCATCAGTTATATGTCTGCTTCCTCGAATAGTTATAGTTTTTCCATCAACTTCTATATCTAAATCTGCAAGTTTTACTCCTGCAATTGGTGCACGAATAATTATGTATGAATCATGTTCATATACATCTACAGAAATTTGTCCTGATTGTCTCTGGGCTTTAGATGGAGCAGAAGTGTTATCTTCATTATGAGATGTTTGCTCTAGCTCTAGTGGAGAAGGGTTGTTTTTTAAAGCAGTAGAACTTTGCCCTTGGGTAAGCGAACTAAAGATGCCGTGGAATGATGAAGGGATCATTGCCCAGTATGATACAGATAAGAGTTGGAAATGTGCAAATCACAATTCGCTTACGCGAATAAAATAATGAAGCGGGTCACCCAATAAAGCACTTCGATACTTCAATTACATTCAGTGTAAACACTTCAATTACACTCAGTGTAAACATGCTCAGTGTAAACAATAAAACAATAGGGATTAACCCATTATTTCTGTAGAGACTTTGCTTCATTTCGGAATTGCTTCATTTCTCTGTTACACTTTTAGTATGAAAAGAATATTACGTTTACTAATAACGGGGTTTTGCATGGGCAGTGCAGACATTGTCCCTGGAGTTTCTGGTGGCACTATGGCTTTTATACTTGGTATTTATGAAGAGCTAGTGGATTCTATAAGAAGATTTGGGAGTAAGGATTTATGGCTAATGCTCTTACGTGGAGATATAAAAGCATTTATAAATAAAAGTAATTGGATTTTTCTTATATCTGTTGCCGTTGGAATATTAAGTGCTATTGCACTTCTTTCTCATACGCTCGAATGGCTTCTTCGCACACATCCTATTTTTATATGGAGCTTTTTCTTCGGTTTAGTTTTGGCTTCTGCCTTTGTTGTTTCTAAAAGAGTTTCCTTTTGGAATTCATCATCCATTATTTCTTTATTAATAGGAATCATCTTTGCACTCATTATAGTTGGGTTAGTTCCTATAAATTTACCAAATACGCCAATCTATCTTGTATTAAGCGGGGCCATTGCAATTTGTGCCATGATTCTTCCTGGGATTTCTGGTTCTTTCATATTAGTTATTCTTGGCAAATATGAGTTTATTTTAAATGCAGTGAATACAAGAGATTTAAGTAGTATAACATATGTTGGGCTAGGAACTATTCTTGGATTATTAAGTTTTTCACATGTTCTTCATTGGCTTCTTAAAAGATTCCATAATGCAACAATTGCATTTCTTATAGGGCTTATGGTGGGAAGTTTGTGGAAAATATGGCCATGGAAAGCAATGGAAAACAATATAATTCCTTCATGGGACACAGATCTATTTTATGGAGTAGTACTAATGATAGTTGGGTGTGCGGTTGTTTTGTTATTGGAGTATGTATCGAGTGCAGAATGCAAAATATAAAAACAGGTTACAGGTTGTTTCTTAAGATTCCTTAGACTTTTTAGCTTCATTTTTCTTTATACTTTCAGCCTTAGACTTTTGACAGATCGTGTTACCATATCTTCATGACAGTTCTCCAGTCAATATTTTTGGGTGCACTACAAGGTCTTACAGAATTTCTTCCTATCTCTAGTTCTGGGCACTTAGTTTTAGCAGAACACTTTTTAAATATAGATTTTGAAGGAAAATCAATTTTAGGAATGAACATTATCTTTCATTCAGGCACACTACTCGCCCTTCTTATTATTTACTTTAAGAAGTGGATACAAATAATAATTTCTCCTTTTTTAAGAAACGCACAAAACAAAAAGTTACTTGCATTACTTATTTTAGCTTCTCTGCCTGCAGGTGTTGTTGGCATACTTTATAATGAGATTATATCTCAGCGTTTTTCATCAGTATTCTCTGTTTCTGTTAGTCTTTTATGTACTGCGATAATTTTATGGATTGCAGAATATATTGGTAAACGTATTCCAGAAAAAGCATCTACGGTTAATTCTGCTCTGCTAATGGGAGTTGCTCAAGCTCTTGCACTTATACCTGGTCTTTCAAGGTCGGGTTTAACAATAAGTGCAGGAAGAATGATGGGGGTAAGTAGAAATAATGCGCTAGACTTTTCTTTTCTTATGGCATGTCCTGTAATCGCAGGGGCTACAATACTAACTTTTATGGATATTTCTTCCGAGAATATTATGCTTCCCGAAACAGGAATATTACTTCCTGGGTTTATATCTTCATTTATTGTTAGTTTATTTGCCATTCTATTTCTTCGTATTTTTGTTAAAAAATATGGTTTAACTTTGTTTAGTTTTTATCTATCTTTTATTGCTGTTGTACTTTTATTTGTGTAAACTTTACTTACAGAAATCATATTAATCTTTTGTGATTTTGTATGATTTTCTGTTTGTATGATGATTATATTCTACAAAGTAATACAAGAACACGGTATTCAATAAATTTCTTCTTGAACATCCATACAGCTTAAGTAAAATGCCTCAACCAAGTATCTACTTCCCCTAAGAAATATGTCTGGACCAATGCTAAAAAATGCCATTCGAAAGATTCGTTTTGACAGAAATATGACTCAAGAAGAGTTAGCTCTTAGATGTGGCGTTAGTAGGCAAACGGTTATGAGTATTGAACGGGGACAAACAAATCCTTCTGTTCTTCTGGCTTATAAAATTGCATCTGCATTAGATGCAGAAGTTGTAGAAGTATTTCAAATGGAGGGAAACTTAGCGCCAGTTTAAAGAGTGAAACAGTTAATAGTAGCTAGTTACGGGTGCCCCCTAGTTACTAGTGATTAGAATATTGGTCACTGTTTAACGAATATAATAATCTACATATTAATAAACTAATAACCAATAACCAATACACCAATAACCAATACACCAATTACCATTATTTACTATTCATAATGTCTACCAAAATTACCTGTGGCTGCCTAACCCCGTTCCATTCATCAATATCTAATTTACAAACAATATCAATATTACTATTACATTCATTTTCTAAGTGTCCTAGCCCAAAACCAATTCCTTTTATTCCATCTATACTAAATTGGAGGTGGGTCATTTCTTTCCCCACACATTTAGTATTTTTAAGTTTTACATTTTGAATAAGGAATAATGGTTCTGAATTTCCTTGCCCATATGGTTTAAGAATATTTAAGGAATCAATAAGTGAAAGACTTATATCTTTCAAATCTATTTCGGTATCAATATCTAATTTTGGAGAAAGTTTTTCTGGTGGAACATTAAGTGCAATATCTTTAGAAAGTCTTATAAAAAGTGCAGATGCCTTACGCTCATAAAAAGTACAACCTGCTGCCTGTGCGTGCCCTCCATAGGCAATTAATAAATCAGAACATCTATTCAATCCTTCTGTGATGTTGTAACAAGGTGGGCTACGAAGTGAAGCGGTGCAAATATCTCTATCCATACTTACTGCACAACTTGGTTTGCCATAGTTTTCGGTTAGTCTTCCTGCTATTAGCCCTACAATTCCATGGGGGTATTTTTTACTTGCAGCCCACAATAAAAGCTCTAGTTCAGGATTCACAATGCTTTCAATTGCATGAGTTGTAAGTTCATGTGTCTTATCTTGACGTATACCATTTAGCTCATCTAAGGTCACAAGAGCCTCTTTGCCATCTAAAATAGCAGCGAGAGCTAGGGATGGGTCATCCATTCTTCCTGCGGCATTTATACGAGGGGCAATGCGGAAGGCAATATCTGTACTTGTTTTAGATTTTGTTTTTTCTCGTAGAGTTGCAAGAGGGCAATTAGATAATCTATTAAAGGAAACTAGACCTTCTTTAACTAGTTTTCTATTCGCACCATTTAAAGGAACTAAATCGGCAATCGTACCAATCATTGCAAGTGATAAGTCTTCGTCTTTTCCTTCCCAATTATTTTCTTCAAGTGCATTTACTAAAGCATATGCAACTCCAGCACCTGCAGGATGAGGCTTAGGAAAATTATCTTCTAACTGAGGATGTAGTATTGCATAGGCTCTAGGTAATTGTGTCTGAGGCTGATGGTGATCTGTAATAATAACATCTATATTTTTTTCTCGAGCAAGTTTTATTTCTTCAGTGCTAGAAATTCCTGTATCTACTGTAATTAAAAGATCTATTTCTTTTTCTGCAAACCACAATATTATTTCATTACTTAGACCATATCCATCTTTTATCCTGTGCGGTAATCTAACTGTGTAATCTATATTATGTCTTCTGGCATAGCGTACCAGCTGTGCAGCAGCAGTTATTCCATCACAGTCGTAGTCTCCAAAAATACCAATTTTTTCACCATTGTTTACTGCTTTCTGTATTCTGCTAATTGCCTTTGGCATATCTGAAAATTTTCCTTCTTTTTCATTAAATTTATCTAACTCCCTTTTAGACATTAAAAAAGATGAAAGACTTATCTCTGAATCTGGGATATTTGCACTAATAACCCATTTTTTGCCTGTAAGGGAAAATTTTTTCTGCATATTAAGAGCTGAGAGGATAGCAGAGGAAAATATAAAAAAAAGACATTTGAGATTTCTCATAGTACTTTTTTTAAAAAATCATTTTCGCATTTCCTATATTTGTTTTATTTTCGCATTTTTTTATTGTTTACACTGAGTGTAATTGAAGTGTCGAAGTGCTTCATTTCCTTTTATTCCCTTTCCTCATCCATCATCATTGCACTTTTTGAATGTCTAACCTGCCATATGGTCCATAAAACGGCACCAATCATTGTAATAGCAGTTAGTATTCCACCAGCACCAGTTGGTGCCAACGGAGGTGCGCCACTATGATAACTTTGATTCATTTCATATTGATTTGCTTCTATTCGTTCTATGAGTCTGTTTTCTCGTGCATCTAACAGCCTAATAGTACGTAGTAATTCAAGGTCTTCTTCGCTTAAATCTTCTACTAACAAAACTGTATTGGTTTCTCCTTCTCCCTCTTCTGTAGCCACTTCTTCGCTTTCACCTTTTAGACTATCTAATGTTTCTTGAAGAGATTCAATTTCCATCAGAATTTTGCGTTCTCCCATTTCATTCTGCTGTGCAACTCTAATTTCAGTTTCACGAGTTGAAGGAGGCTTAAAGTAATCTTCGGAAAGAAGTACTTCTTCTGGGGTAAAGTACGCCCCTACTTGTAGGGGTATTATAACGGAAGTTAAAATGCCGTAAAGAATGACTTTTATATTTAACATATTTTGTTTATTTTTCAGATAATTATACACCAAATAGAACAATTTAACAATCTTCTCCGCCCTCTAGTAAGCAGTTGTAATACTCTTGTTCATCTAAAATGCCATCGCCATCTGTATCTACAAGTGTTGGGTCTGTCTCATTTTCATCTAGTTCTCCATTTAAGTTTTTATCTTCTCCAAGTATTTGTTTGCCATTATTAACCTTACATAAACCGTCGCATAAGCCATCGCCATCTGTATCCCATTGAGTAGGATCTGGTTCTCCTGGATCTATGCGACCATTACGGTTTTTGTCTTCTATTCCATCTATTAAACCATCTCCGTCACTATCCCTACGATTTGGATGAGTGCCTAGGTGGAATATTTCTAGACCATCTAATATTCCATCTGCATCTGTATCTGCATTTTTTGGGTCAGATCCATATATATTTTCAATTTTAATATTTGCCGCATCTTTGTCTTCGTCTGTTCCTATTGGTAAAGGATCTTCTGTCATAACATAACAAACAGTACCTCCGACAAATATTTCTTGTTGATGACGAATGCTACCGTAACTCTCTCGTACTCTACGCTCTATAGATTTTTTATCTCTGTCATCATAAATAGTTAGTGAGCTTTTTACTTTTTCTAAATATTGAGCTTCTCTAACTTCTCGCTCTTTTTCAGATAAAAATATAGTCCCTGGGAGTCCTCTTCTTCTTAAAGATTCAGCCTCTTGCTGCGTTTGTGGGAAGCAAAATCCCCAATAACGAATATTAATTCCCCTACGCCCAAATAGTGTTTTTCTTGTTATCCTTGTTATTTCTTCTGGTAAATAGATCATTACGTTTGTATTAGAGGGCACAGTTGCACCTACTCGAATATCATCTTCTCGAATAGAAACCCAATCCTGATTTTTCTCTCTACTTTGAGGAATTAGCCAAGCATTTAATGTAGACATGTTATAGGAAGCTACAAAAAGACCAACAGATGCGACTGCACACAAGCAGGTACAACTTAGCAAAGCCGTCCTAATTACTGATGCTTTTTTCAGATTCATCATATTATTATAGCATAATATGGGATATGGGAGAAAGGGAAATGCCTACTCGCTTAATAATTATTCTTCACTTTACACTCTACACTCTTCGTGTTTCTCCGCTACAATCTTTTGCGACTTATGGCAAAGGACTACTATTCTATTTTAGGCATAGAGAGAAATGCATCTTCATCTGATGTAAAAAAGGCCTATAGAAAATTAAGTAAAGAGCTTCATCCAGACAAGCACAAAGGAGAAAAAGAGGCTGAGCAGAAGTTTAAAGAGGTAAACGAGGCATATGAAGTACTTAGTGATCCAAAGAAAAAACAGATGTACGATCAATTTGGTGCTACCGGCAATCAGGCAGGAGGAGGCACAGGGGGCTTTGGAGGTTTTGATTTTTCTGGATTTCAAGGTGGAGGTGGGGATCAAAATTTTGGAGGATTTTCAGATATATTTGAAAATTTTTTTGGTGGGGCTGGAGGCTCTAGAGGAGGAGGTCGTAAGAGTGGAAAGGGTGAAGATATAGAAGTGCAAATAACATTAGATTTATTAAGTTTAGTAAAAGAGAGTAAAAGAGAAATATCTTTAGATAAATTTGTAGAATGTAAAAAATGCAGAGGCAAAGGAGCAGAAAATGGAAGCGGTTTAAAAACTTGTGACGACTGCAAAGGTACAGGCCAAAATATAAGAACACAGCAATCTTTCTTTGGGACTATTCAACAGGCAGTGCTTTGTCAAACATGTATGGGGTCTGGAAAAGTACCAGAGAAAAAATGTAAAAGTTGTAATGGAGAAGGAAGAATTAATGAACGTAGTACAGTAGAATTGGACATTCCTGCTGGAATGCAAGATGGTCAAACTCTTCGTATAAAAGGGAAGGGGCAAGCCGGAAGGCAGGGCGAAGAAGCAGGAGATTTATTTGTGCATGTGCGTGTAATTCCAGACAGTCATTTTAGAAGAGAAGGAAATGACATATATAGCCAGGCAAGTATCCCAGTTATAGATGCCTTATTAGGATCTAAAGCAAAAATAGATACAGTACATGGAAAAGTAGAATTAAATATTCCAGAGGGTACTCAGCCACAACAGGTATTGCGTGTAAAAGGAAAAGGAATGCCTATTGTAAACTCTAGCCGCATAGGAGATCATTACGTTACGGTAAAGGTGGAAATACCCAAAAAGCTAAGTCGAAAAGAAAGGGGCATTCTAGAAGAGTGGAATAGAAAGATCCGATGAGAAGTGAAGTAAGTGAAACAAGTGAAGTAAGTGGAAAGTAATGCCATCCAACGGAATAGGATACTTATTTCACTTATTTCACTTTCCACTTACTTCACTCTTTAGATTAGACGTCAAGATTCCCTAGATCATCTTCCTCCATAACTGGAGACAGTTCTTCATCATCAGATTTTTTTGCAGATGAAATAGATTTACCTTTTTCGTCTTTAAGTTTAAGAATAATTTGGCGATAGTCCCCTTCCCCAGAGCTTTCTGTTTCAAGATCACTAAACTCTTCATTTCCTGCTATGTGCAAATGAACAATACGACGGAAGTAAGGACTCATAGGTGCAAGTGCTACTCTATTTCCTGTTCTTCTAACAAAGTCTGCTTTTTGTTCTGCGAGCTTTTTCACTTTGTCTTCTTGTGCCTTTCGGTATCCATCTACATCCAATACAATAAAGGGACTTCGTTCCAAATTTTCTTTAGATCGGATAATAGCTTTTACAAGATGTTGAAGTGAATTAAGTGTTTCGCCATGCCATCCAATTATTTTACTAGCTTCTGTAGATGTAATGTCTACTCTTGTTATATCTTCTTCTTTAGAAATATCAATAGCAGAGAAAGATAGTTTAAGTTCTGAAAGAAGATTGCCGAGAATTTCTGTTAGCATTTTAGTTTCCATAATCTAAGGGTTCGTAAGAAAATAATTTGAATAGATTGTTCTCAGTGTGTGTAGATGGCATTGGCATAAGATGAAATGTAGCGAGCTACATCGAATCATATTCTATGACATATAGATGTGCAATGTGAGCTATATAATCATATTATTTTTGACGAGCCCTGATGCAAAAGCTTAGCGAGGAATTAAGCTCTCGTAAAACAAAAAGCCTTCGAAGACTGTCGAAGGCTTTTTTAAAAAACCAATTTTTATACTTAATTTATCTAACAGCGTCTTTCAAAGTCTTTCCAGCCTTAAAGGAAGGGACCCTCATGGCAGGAATAGAAATCTTCTGACTTGGGTTTCGTGGGTTAACACCCGTTCGTGCCTTTCTGTTAGACACTTTAAATGTACCAAATCCAGTTACCGTAACAGACTTGCCCTGTTTTAGCTGTTTGGTGACAGTAGAAATAAGTGCATCCAATGAATCTGCTGCAGAACGTTTAGTAATACCAGATGTATCTGCAATTGCGTTTATAAGATCTTGCTTAGTCATACCTTAAAATGGGGAAAGAAGTAAGCAAAGTGTAGTTTACGCGCGGACTTCGCTTGTGCAAGCCATTTTATAGTTATTTAATACAAAAAAATATCAGAAAAACAGAAAAATCGCTTGTGCAAGCCAAAAAGTATGATCACGAAAGGTAGTCAAGAATTCTTAGCATAATTGGCGTTTTCTTGTATAGAAACACATAAAGGCATCAATATATGAAATATAAAATTCAATTTTCATTTCAGATTTTCTCAATAAAACTGCCTCGCATCTTTGACAACTCTTAGTGTTACTCTCTACATTGCGTGCTAATGGGAAAACATCTTGTTATTGTAGAGAGTCCAACAAAGGCAAAAACCATTAAGCGTTTTTTAGGAAAAGATTATGACGTGCAGGCAAGCATGGGGCATGTGAGAGATTTACCTGGAAAAACTTTAGCGGTAGATACAAATACATTTGATGCTGTGTATGAAGTACCAAGTGACAAAAAAACAGTAATAAAAAATCTTCAGTCATCTTTAAATGAATCTGACGAACTTTGGATAGCAACTGATGAAGATCGCGAAGGAGAAGCCATAGGTTGGCATTTAGTTGAAGAGCTAAAACGAAAAAATAAACAGCCTGTAAAACGTATCGTATTTCATGAAATTACAGAAAGCGCATTATCTGAAGCAATAAAAAATCCACGAGAAATAAATTTAAATCTTGTAGAGGCACAGCAGGCAAGACGTATTTTAGATAGACTTGTTGGTTACACACTCTCTCCATTTCTTTGGAAAAAGGTATACAGAGGACTTTCGGCAGGTCGTGTACAATCTGTCGCAGTAAGAATAATAGTAGATAGAGAGCGCGAAATTAAAGCTTTCAATCCAGAGGAATACTGGACATTAGATGCAAATTTAGGAACAGAAAAAGAAGAAATATTTACTGCAGGTTTAAGACAAAAAGATGGAAATAAATTTGTTCCAGTAACTAAAGAAGAGGCAAATGAAGTATTGAGTAATCTTCGTGGAGCAGATTGGTCGGTCTGTGGAATAGAAGAGAAGGAAATAAAAA
>DAOWDW010000024.1 GCA_030638845.1 Candidatus Peregrinibacteria bacterium
ATTTGTAAGAATATCTGAAAGATGACCTGTTACATTGGAATCTGTTTCTGCCTCTTTGAAATCATATTTCAATCTAAATTTTGCAAACATGTATGATCCTATAAGAAGGAAAATCATCCAAGTAGCAAAAAATATTCCAAGAATTGGCTGAGTAATAAATAGAACAATAAATATTCCAGTTATTTGAAGAAATGGAAACCAAAAATCAAATACTAATTTGTCATGTAATGTTTCGAAGGCTCGTACATATCTTCTGGTTTTAGCAACTAAGCTACCTGTAAAGTTACCTACAAAGAAATTATATGAGTGATGTTGCATATTTTCGAGAGCTGTATTTGTTAAGTCTCGAATCATTTTTGTTTGAAAAAATGTGATTGTTAAATCTCCAAATCTATAACAAATATTAAATATAATTATAATAATGATTATAAATGTAAATATTCCAAGCACTTCACTACGAAGATTTTCTGGTACATTTTCACCTGTAATAACATCAAAAATATCTCGGTAGTACAATTTAACAACTAAATCTGCAAGAATAGTTCCACATCCATAGAATGCAAATATAAGTATTCCAGAAACAGGGTAGCGTTTCGCGATAGTAAAATACGTTTTAAGTATTTCCTTTAGAGGAACATGTTGCCTTTCTTTGTTAGATTCATTTTTCATGAAAAAAGCAGTATAAAGGCTTGGTTTATAGTGTCGAGGTTTTTTTAGGTCTTATTTATGTGCATTTGTATTACAATGTAACACAAAAATAATTTCCCTCTCCCCCATGGGAGACTGGGCTTAAAGAGAGGGGAAAAGTATTATACTTTTCAACTTAATAGTTGAATATATATCTTATAGAAATAAGGTAAAAAGGCTTGCGCTAATTATTAATATTAATATTATTAGCAATAGTGTTGTGCCACTTGAGGAGGTTTGTAACTTCCTCATCACCTCCCCGTCTTGATCGTTATGGTTGAGACGGGGTTTTTAATTATTTTTCAAATATTCTTGATTTATGTATAGTTTCTCATGTGAAGAGAAATAATTACTTGTGGCTTGGGCTTATTATTATAATTTCTGGGTGTAGCGGAATTATAAAAGAAGACACGAATTTAGAAATTTCTAAAAATCAAATAGCCCAAAAAAATATAATAAATGAAAGCCAGGAAGAATCTAACTTAGATAAAGTAAAACTATTAAGAGTAATAGACGGAGATACAATAGAAGTAAGTTTAGAAGATGGAATAAAGGAAATAGTAAGAATAATAGGAATAGATACTCCAGAAATATTGTATGGAGAAACTGCTTCAGATTGTTTTGCACAGGAAGCTAGAGAAAGAATGGAAGAATTATTATTTAATGGATATATTTCATTAGAAAAAAATAATGTAGGAGAAGATAGAGATAAATATGAAAGATTACTTCGTTTTGTATCTGTAAACGAAGAGGACGTAGGATCAATTCTAATTAAAGAAGGATACGCGCGCGCATACCCTTGGTTTATGCATTCAAAAAAAGAGAATTACAAAATATTGGAAGATGTGGCAAAGAAAAGAGGGAGGGGGATTTGGGGGGAATGCAGTGAATAAAACAATGAAGCAATAAAACAATGAATTGAAATTGGAATACTGGGCACTGTTTAATGAAAATCTTAATCTAGATTACCAATAACCATTGGAATACTGGAATATTGGTGTACTGGAATACTGGTCACTGTTTAACGAAGATATTAATCTGCATATTAATAAACCAATAACCAATACACTACTTATAAAAATACCTATTCTTAAGTCCTACGAATAAATAGAAACAATAGAGTGCCAAACAAATAGCAACGCTTGTCCAAAACAAAATAATTGCAGTAGCATGCACGCTAGAAGCAATTTGATTTGTGTAATCTAAGATATCAAATTGGGTAAATAGCTTATTCCAATCGTGCCCTCTATCTAATTCTATTCCAACTAATTCTCTTTCCATTTTAATCGCGTCTGCAATATATATGGACATGGTGTATAAGGAGAATGCAAACCAAAAAAGTACAGCACTTCCAGCAAAGAATAGACGCGAAAAAATAAGATGAAGAACAACTATTAGAGGAATAAATAATTCAAAAAATGGACCACCAGCATATAGCATAAATGTAGTAAATTCTCCTTTACCCATGTATTCATATGGCAAACCAAAAATAATATGTCCACTTTGGTGAAAAAAGTTATTTAAAGATGAAACCATTTTCAAATATGGATAAGTTTCTGTAAGAATCCAAATATCTGTATTTGCAATTACCCACAGTGTGTAACTAATGAGTAAGAGAAATAGTGCACGGAAAATGTGGATCAACATTGAGGGTAGTGTAACAGTGAAGTAATAAAACAGAAATACTGAGGAATAAAACAACAAAATAATGCAATAATAATGCAGATAGATATGGCGCGCTTGCGTATTACTATATTGCTTCATTGATGTATTGCTTCATTGCTTATTGTCTATCGAAAACCTAGGTTTTGTGCTATAATAAGAGGATTCTATGCCTCAGACACAGTTCATTAGTCTCTATGTAGATGAGATAAGAGATTATCTCGATTCACTTAGTTCTCGGCTTGTAGAAATGGAGCGCTCTAAGGAGTATAAAGATGATTTGATGGATGAAATTATGAGACTTGCTCATACATGCAAAAGCTCATCTAATATTATGGGATTTGAAAGATTAACAGATCTATTCCATGCAATGGAAGATATTTTTGAATCTGTTAGGGGTAAGAATGAAAAACTTAAGCCAAAAACATTTGATTTAATTTTTGAAGCAATAGACTGGGTAGAGTTTGCACTTGGAAGTGTAGAAAGCTCTTCTAAAGAGCCAAGTGAAATTCCAATTATTAATAGACTTAGAGAATGGAAAGAGGAAGAAAGTAAAGAAGGAGAACAAGAGGTATTGCAGACAATGCTTAAAAAGAAAGTTGCCCCTATAGAGTCTGCAAATATTGCAAGTATTAGAGTGAATGCACACACTTTAGATACACTAATAGATTTATCTAGAGATTTGTCGCAGGTACATATGGAGCTAAAAAATAGTTTGGGCGAAGATGATAAAGAAAAGAAAAATCAATTAGTAGGGAAGATGGGTGAGGTGCTTTCTACTATGCAAGAGCAAATTCATAGATGTCGACTTATTCCTGTTGGACAAATAGTTTTACAATTCCCAAAACTAATAAGAGATGAAGCAAGAAGATACAATAAGAATGTAAAATTTTCTGTATTTTCTTCTGTTAGTCATATAGATAAAGGGCTTGCAGAAAGGCTTCATGGACCTCTTATTCATCTACTTAGGAATGCAGTAGATCATGGAATTGGGACTCCAGAAGAGAGAAAAGAAATAGGAAAGCCCGAAGAGGGCACGGTAACATTACGTATTGAAAGAATGGAAGAGAGTATAAGAATAATTGTTGAGGATGATGGAAAGCCTATAGATATAGATGAGTTAAAACGAGTTGCCAGAAAAAATGATATTTCAGAAAAATGGCTAAATACTATTAATGAAAATAATATTATTGATCTTATTTCCAAACCGCATTTTACAACTACGCAAGAAGTAAGTCAGACTGCAGGTAGGGGAGTAGGACTTTCTGCGGTTAGAAGCGCGGTAGAATCATTTGCCGGAACGTTAACATTGTCTCAAGAAGAAGATGGAAAGAGTTTTATTATTACTGTGCCTGCACAGCTATCTGTAATAGAAGCCTTACTTATAGAGTCTAAAGAATCGTTATATGCTGTACCAAATGCATACGTTAAACAATTGCTCCATATAGAGAAAAAAAATATTTCCAAGGCAGCAGGAATACCATTTATAGAAGCAGAAGGAGAAAGTATGCCTATTGTTCAGCTAGAAGATTTCTTAAAAGAAGAACCAAGTATTTCTTCTTTAGATTCATTTTCAGATGATAAGCAAATAGTTACTATTTTATTAAAAGTTCAGGATCATTATTTGGCTTTAGCTATAGATAGATTGCTTTCTAGAGATACAATAATGATTAAACCTAGGGCAACTGGAGTGCTAAATCACCCTCTAATTTCTGGTCCAACTAGACTACCAAGTGGAACAGAAATAAGACTACTTGGAATTCCAGAACTTGTTAGAACAATTCAGAATTTATCAGTAAGCGAAGAATAATAACATTCTGATATCAATGTGAGAAGGCATCGCGCTCCTCGTATATATTAAATATTTATAGCTTCTTCAGACTCTTTAGCTTCTTCAGCTTCTTTATTTTCGCATTTTCTTCATTTATTTCATTTCTATTCTACTAGTCCACTCTCGTTCATAGACGCACATAAAGATGTTTCACCGTCAAAAATTATATATGCGTTTTCAGCAGAAATTGGAATACCAGAAAATTGATGGAAAATAAATGTTTTATTCCCAAGAAAAGACATTCCTCCAGGCAATGTAAAGGTTTCATCTAGTGCAGTATTTCTTGAAATATAAGTTTCTCCTGCAAATAATGTATATTCATTTCCAGCTGCATATACACCCCAAGGAAGTCCCTGTTCTCCTGCAATAGAACGAGTAGAAGCTCTGTAAATAGTTTGTCTTATATTTTTACAATGAGATCCTATATTTTCACTTTTGTAAAAGTCACCCAAATAGGGAATGCTCAAACTAGCCATTATTCCAAAAAGAGCAATGGTTATTATTATTTCTGGTAGAGTAAATGCATTCCTAAATATTTTTTTTCTTTGCCAAGATTTATATAAAAAAAAGTTATTCATTAAAGATTTCCTGTAAGACTATAAATAGGTGCAATAACGGCTAAAACTGCACCTCCAACTAGAAATCCAACTCCTATTAGAAGTGTAGGTTCTAATACGGAGAGAAGACGTTTTATAGAATGCTCTGCTTCTGTTTGGCAGTATTCTGCTAGGTATTCACATGTATCACTTAGGCTTCCTGTTTCTTCTCCAACAGAAACAAGGGAAATTACAAATCCAGGATAAAGTCTTCCAGCTCTTCTCATACCATCTGAGAAAGTTTTACCTTCTTCTATCATCGGCATCATTTGTTTAATAGATTTTCTAAAAGGTCTTACTCCTGTAGATCTTGCAGAATTTTCTAGCGCAGGTTTTAGTGGTACTCCACTTTGAATGAGTGAGGCAAATGTTCCTAGTACATTAACAACGGCAACAAATTTTATTATGGTATTTAATAGTGGAACACGAAGAAAAAATGAGTGCTCTAAATATTTAATTGTTTCTATTTTAGAAATAAGAATAATAAAAATTATTATTACAATTGCACCTACTCCAAGATGTAAAAAATATTCTTGAAGGAAATCAGATCCCCACATCATAACTTTTGTAGGTAGTGGTAAATCAGCTCCCATAGATTTAAACAGAGGAGTAATTTGTGGAAGTACAAAAAGCCCCATTGCAAGACCTAAACCAGTTACCATACTAAGTATCATCATCGGGTACATCATGGCACCTATAACTTTTCCTTTTAGCTCTTTAGATCTTTTAATTCTGTACATTACACGATTTAAGCTTTCTTCCAATGTACCTCCTATTTCACCTGTCGCAACCATAGTTACAACTAATTCTGGAAATTTAACAGGTCCTTTACGCATAGCATCTGCAAGTTTGTGACCAGCTTCTACACTTCTTCGTAAATGAATAATTATTTTTCTTTGAGATCTCTCAGCATCTTCTTCTAAAATTTTTAGAGCTTTCAAGAGAGGAACACCAGCATGAATTGTCATTCCAAGATGGCGAAGAAGAGTTAATAAATCAGATGTACTTATCTTACTTTTTCCAAAGGAGATATTCATACTCATGATAGATGTTTTTTCACTATCACTGCCATTCTTTTTGCGTTTATGAAAAAACATAAATTATTTTATTGAGTACGTGAAACACGAAGTATTTCCTCTATTGTTGTTTCTCCTTGCATAACTTTTTCAATTCCATCTTCAAACATAGATTTCATTCCATTCGCTCGTGCCGCCTCTCCAATAGTGTCACTATCTGCATTATTTAGAATAAGATCTTTAATTCCTTCATTTATTGGCAGAAATTCATGTATTCCTGTTCGTCCACTATAACCAGATCCATTACATCTATCACATCCTTTTCCTTTAAAAAGAAGAGTTGGGTCACCACGCTCCTTTAATCTTGCAATTGCAGATGCGGGCAACATAGACGCATAGTCTTGCTCCTCTATTTTAACTCTTACACTATGCCTACATCGTATACATATTTTTCTAACAAGTCTTTGAGCAATAATTACATTTACTGTGCTATATATTAAGAATGGTTCTATACCCATATCCCTAAGTCTTGGCAGTGCAGTTGGGGCGTCATTTGTATGGAGGGTGGATAAAACCATATGACCCGTCATAGCTGCATTTACAGCAATGCTAGCAGTTTCTGTATCACGTATTTCACCTACCAGAATAATATCTGGATCTTGACGAAGTAAAGCGCGCAAGCCAGATGAAAATGTTAAGTTAGCCTTTGTATTTATTTGAATTTGGTTTGCCCCAATAAGCTCATATTCAACTGGATCTTCAACTGTTGAAATATTTACTTTCTCTTCATTTAATCGTCTTAAAATTGCATAAAGTGTGGATGTTTTACCAGATCCAGTAGGTCCTGTTACAAGTATCATTCCCCATGCACGTTTCATTTCTTTCTCCAGTATTCCCATATTGTGGGTAGATACCCCAAGAGATTCTAAAGGAAGTCGCATTTCATCCGAACGAAGAAGCCTACATACAATCTTTTCACCATATCTTGTTGGAACTGTAGAAACACGAATATCAGTTTGAGATCCACTATCACTTTCATGAACAATCTTTCCATCTAAAGGTGCAGAGTGTTCATCTATAGGCATATATGCAAGTAGTTTTACTCTCTGGGTAAGTCGTTCATGTACTTCATGTGAGAATTCTAGAATTTTATGCAATATTCCATCTACACGCTCTCGAATAACTACACTTTTTTTTTGTGGTTCTATATGTATATCAGATGCATTTTCTCTAAGTGCGTGTTGGACTAGTGTGTCAAAAAGTTCGGTTATTGTTGTATCTTCCTTAGATCCAATTTTAGTTTTAGTTTTTGAGCGGGTAAGAATTTCTGCACATTTTTCTTGGAAGTCTGTATCGTACTGTGCGATTGCGGCGTTAAAAGATGCAGTTGTAGTTAAAAATAGTTGAATGTTTAATCCAAATTTTTTATTTAGTAATCTATAAAATGGTCCTCGTCTGTGGTTGAGACAGGCAATATGAATACCGTCGCTTTCTTTAGAGTATGGAATAGCCTGTTGGGATTCTGCAACCTTAAGAGGTAGCTGGTTTAACAAAGAATTTACAAGGGGTTCGTTACTTATATCTATAAAATTCCATCCATATGCATGTGCTCTTATTATTCCAAGTTGATCTTCTGTAAGCAGTCCGTCGCGCAAAATTATTTTCTGTAATACTTCTATAGATCCTTTACTTTCTTTTACAGCTTTTGTGAGCATTTCTCTGTCTGCAAGCTTACTACCTAAAATAAGCTCAATAAGTTTTTCATCTTGCGGTGATATATCTTCTTCAGTATCTTCCTCAGTATCTTCCTCAGATTCCTTAGCTTCCTCTTTTCCACGCTCAAGAGTATTCTCTTCTGCAGATGTGGGTTTTTGCTCCTCTGGTTTCTCAGAAACAGAAGATTTAGGTGTTACTTTAGCCTCATTACTGTTAGAATTA
>DAOWDW010000092.1 GCA_030638845.1 Candidatus Peregrinibacteria bacterium
ATATAAGAAAATAATTTAAGCAACCTTTGTAATTTCGTACTTAATCATTCCACTTGGTGTTTCTACAGATACTGTGTCGCCTTTTTTATGGTTTAAGAAAGATTTACCAAGAGGGGACTCATTACTTACTTTATTATCAAATGGATTAGTTTCTGTACTACCTACAATTGTATATTTCTCTCCATCTTTTCCAGATGTTTTGTTGTTAACATATACAGTAGAACCAACTTCAATAGATTTTCCTTTTGAATCCTTTTTGCCACTAATAATTTTTGCATTCTTAATTTTTCTCTCTAGTTCTAATATTCGTCCTTCTACAAAGGCCTGTTCATTTTTTGCTTCTTCATATTCAGAGTTTTCGGATAAATCTCCGTAAGATATTGCTTCTTTAAGACGTTGAGCTACCTCTTGTCTTCCAGAAGTTTTTAATTGTCCTAGCTCTTCTTTTAATTGCTTTAATCCTTCTTTAGTAACAAGAGTTTGGTCATCGTCTCCGAAGGAAGCACTATCATCGTTGGAAAAGTCATCAGACATAGAAAAATGAGGAATAAAGCGGACAAACCGTAAGGGAATTTTACAATATACGCAAGGAAGAAGTCGAATTATTAAGTGATTAGTGATTGGTATATTAGTGTATTGGTATATTAGTGATTAGTTATCCAGATTAATATCTTCGTTGGGCAGTGACTAATACACTAGTAACTAATAACCAGTAACCAATAACCAGTAACCAATTACCAATAACCAGTAACCAATAACCTATAACCAATAAGCTAGTATTCTAACAGGTCTGGCCATTTTAGAAGTGGAAGTTCATTTACATTTTCTTGTACAAGTGCTTCAATTATTCTTTTTGCCAGTTGAACGTTTGTTACTAGTGGAATTCCGTGGTCTGTAGCAATCCTACGGATAAAATATCCATCTGTTTGCTCTTTTACAGAGCTGTGAGTTGGAATATTTATTACAAGATCTATACGCTTTTTTTGTAGATATTCTTGAATATTTGGGCTTCTAGGTTCTGATACTTTATGTAAAAGGGCAGAAGGGATGCCACGTGACTCAAGGAAATCATGCGTATTCTTTGTTGCAAAGAAAGAAAAGCCTTCATCTTTAAGCATTTGAATAGAAGGAAGAATATCTACTTTATCTTCTAGTTTTCCAACTGTAAGCAAGATATTTTTCTTTGGAATTTTAAAGCCAACTGAAATAAGTGATATTAGTAGTGCTTGTTCTGCATTTTCTCCAAAGCATGCAACTTCTCCAGTACTAGCCATTTCAACTCCAAGTCGTGGGTCTGCGCCTTTTAATCTGCTAAAGCTAAACTGCGCAGCTTTTACTCCAACGTGGTCTAAATCTATTGTTTGGTATTTTCCATTTTCAGGAGCCTTACCAAGTAGGGCCTGAGTTGCAATAGTAATAAAGTTTTCCCCTGTTACTTTACTAGCAAATGGGAAGCTTCTACTTGCACGTAAATTACATTCAATAACTTTTAATTTATTATTCTTTGCAAGAAATTGCATATTAAATGGTCCAGAAATGTTTAAGCCCATTGCTGTATCTTTTGCAATTTTCTTTAGCTTTCTCATTGTTTCTAAGGTTACTCGCTGTGGTGGCATTACCATTGTTGCATCTCCAGAATGAACACCTGCATTTTCTACATGTTCAGAAATAGCATAAATAAGTAGTTTTCCATTTTGTGCAACTCCATCAAATTCTATTTCTTTTGCTCCTTGTTCAAATTTAGAAATAACTATTGGAGACTCTTTATTTATAAATGCGGATTGACCAATGTAAGCCTCTAAATCTTCACGAGAATGTACAACAGCCATAGATGCTCCAGAAAGTACATAGCTAGGACGTACAATTACTGGGTAACCAACATGCTCTGCGAATGTTTCAGCTGATGAAAGTTCTGAAAACTCTTTCCATTCAGGTTGGTCTACGTGGAGTTCATCTAGTAAAGAACTAAATTTATTTCTATCTTCAGCTCTATCTATATCTTTTGGATCTGTTCCAAATATTGGGATTCCGTGTTCTGCAAGATTTCTAGCAAGTGAGTTTGGTATTTGTCCCCCCATGGAAACAACTACTCCCTTAGGGTTAATAAGATCTGCAATATCTCGTACTCGCTCTTCACTTAGTTCTTCAAAGAATAATGTATCGCATTCATCATAATCTGTACTTACGGTTTCTGGATTACTGTTTATCATTGTTACGCTTAGTCCATTTCTTTGAAGCTCTTTAACCGTTTGAACACAGCACCAGTCAAATTCTACTGAAGATCCAATAGAGTATGGACCTCCCCCAAGAACAATTGCAGATTTAGGATATTCTGTATCATTTATAAATGATACGTCATGGCTTGTTCCATGATATGTCATATATAAATAGTTTGTCTGTGCAGGAAATTCCCCAGCTAAAGTATCAATCTGTTTAACAATAGGAATAATGCCTTTTTCTATTCTTAGCTGTCTTATTGCCTCTTTCTTTTTTTGGCTTAGCTTAGAAATCGCATTGTCAGAAAAACCTGCTTTCTTACTTTTTAAAAGTAATGGTCGATCTATATTTTTGCTTTTAGAAAGCTCATTAGCAATGTTTGCGCAGTGTGAAATTTTATTTATAAACCAAGGATCTATACCTGTTGCAATAGAAACCTCTTCAGATGTCCACTCTTTACGTAATGCGTGGGCAATAGCAAAAATACGTCGCGGTGTTGGCTTTTTTACTTCTTTTGTTAATTCATTAAATTCAAAAGGGCATGAGAATAATCCCTCTGTACCAATGTTTAGCATACGCAGTGCCTTTTGCAATGCTTCTTCAAATGTTCTGCCTATTGCCATAACTTCGCCAACCGATTTCATTTCACTAGTAACATGATTAGAAACAAATCGGAATTTTTGCAAATCCCATCTTGGCACTTTTACTGCAACATAATCTAGAGCTGGTTCAAAATTTGCACAGGTTACTTCGGTTATTGCATTTTTA
>DAOWDW010000099.1 GCA_030638845.1 Candidatus Peregrinibacteria bacterium
ATAGAAACTATAAAAAAGAGTGCAGATAAAGACATAGCCAAAGAAAATCTTATTAAGAAATTTAAATTATCAGAACTTCAAGCAGATGCTATTTTGCAAATGCGTTTACAAACGCTATCTGGACTTGAAAGGAAAAAGGTAGAAGATGAACTTGAGGGGAAAATGAAGTTTATTGCAGAGTGCGAAGTAATATTGGCTAGCCAGAAAAAAATGGATAGCCAAATAGAAGAAGAGCTAGAACAAATGAAAAAATTATATGGAGAAGATAGAAGAACAGTTATTGTTAAAAATCCAGTTGGGCAATTTAGTGCAAAAGATACTATTCCAAATGCGCCAATGATAATTGCTCTAACGCAAGGTGGATATGTTAAAAGACTTAGTCCAATGCAATTTAGAGCTCAGCATAGAGGAGGAAAAGGAGTTAAGGGAATGACTACTAAAGATGATGATGAGCTAACATCAATTTTGCATGTTATGAATCATGATGACCTTTTGTTCTTTACGAATACAGGTCGTGTATTTAAGCTTCCTGCTTACGAAGTTCCACAAGGAAGTCGTATTGCAAAGGGGCAAGCAATTGTAAACTTGCTTCAATTGCAACCAGAAGAACATATTTCTGCAGTGTTAAAATCAGATTTAGAAGATAGAAAATTCTTATTTATGGTTACAAGGGGTGGAGTTGTTAAACGAACGGAACTATCTCAATTTGAAAATATTAGACGTAGTGGTATTATAGTATAAAAAAAGAGAGAAGGGTATGAGCTTCGTTGGGTTTTAGCTACTTCTGGAAAAAATGAAATTATGCTTTTATCTAAAAAAGGAAAAGCTATTCGTTTTAAAGAAGAAGATGTACGATCAATGGGAAGAGCTGCAGCAGGTGTAAGAGGTATTCGACTTGGAGCAGGAGATAGAGTTGTGGAGGCAAGTGCTATAGAAGATCCTAAAACCAGTAAATTACTTATAGTTATGGAAAATGGATTGGGAAAGATGACTGCTGTTGAGCAGTATCGCTTCCAAGGAAGAGGAGGAAGTGGAGTAAAAGCTGCACAACTTACCGCAAAAACTGGAGATGTAATTGGTGGGTGTATTCTTCAAGATGGTGATGATGGAGATTTGCTTTGCATAAGCAAACAGGGGCAAGCCATTCGAATGCGTTTGAGTGATATTCCTTCACGGGGAAGGGCAACTCAAGGTGTAATAGTAATGCGCATGAAGGCAAAAGATAAAGTTGCAACCATGAGTGTGGTTATGGAAGATCCAGAAGGAAAAGAGGCAACACTTGAAGCTGCAGAAGAACAACGCGAAGAAGAAGTTAATGTTATTAAAAAAGAGGAAAGGAAGGTAAAGAGGGCTAAGACTGCTGCAAAATCTGATACAAAGAAGAAAGAAGTGAAATAAATGAAGACAATGAAAACAATGAAGGCAGTATAACAAAACCATTAGCGCACCCCTTCAGCTGTCGCCAAGGCTACGAGGGGCAAGTCGTGGTTGCGATGTAGGGTGGTTACAATGAGAAGCCAAAAAATAAATGGATTTAAAGATATTTGATATATGATTAGAAATATAGATCTGGTAGTTGCTTAGCATGCTAAGCAACTACCAAAACTGTGTAAGAAACAATGACTGTTTATAAAGTAATAATATACGGTGGAGGATAGCTCTTTGGCATGCCGAAGGGCTATCTTCTTTCTATATTTTCTGTAATGATTAGTTTATTTTTTCTATTCGTCTGTCTTTGAATTCTCAAGTTTTTCTAATTTGTTATTCATATCATGAATGGACTTCGTATCTCGTATAGCATCGATTATTTTATCCAATATAATTCCCTGTTTTTTACCCCACTCTTCAGGATCGAGAAACACATCTGTTGCTTTCGACAAATCCATAGAAAATAAGATTCGTGTTGGTGTTGTACCATCAGCAATTTCAAATATTTTAACTGCAAATTCTTCTGTAGAAATTGATATCAACACACGTTCACCACTCTCAAATTCAATTTGAGAAAAACAGTAGC
>DAOWDW010000068.1 GCA_030638845.1 Candidatus Peregrinibacteria bacterium
CAGTGTTTTCATTCAATAAAATACTTGGTCCAGTAAGTGCTTCATCTGGATATAAACAAGAGTTAGTAATAAAAGGAGATAAAACTCTTCCAGATTATGGAGGTGGTCTTTGTCAGGTAAGTACTACTGCATATCGTGGTATGTGGGAGTATGGTTTTCCAATATTGCAGAGAACAAATCATAGTTATAGTGTTAGGTACTATTACCCACAAGGAACAGATGCAACTATTTATCCTCCATATAAGGATGTTAAGTTTTTAAATGATACAGGTGCAGCAATTCTTCTTCAGACTTACACAGGAGAAGATAAAGCATATTTTATTTATTATGGAACAACAGATAATAGAAAGTCCGATGTATTTGGACCTTTTGTATGGGCTAAAACTTCTGCTCCTGCAGATAAAATAGAATATACAACAGATATTCCTGTAGATACAGAACGTAAGGTTGGAGAGCGTGTCCCTGGCTTAAAAGCTGCTTGGTTTCGTATTCTTAAAAAGAATGGAGATGAGGAAAGTTTAATAGAACCAGTGTATTCACATTATGAAGCAAGGCCGAGGTTTACTCAAATTGGAATTTCCAATGAAGAATATAAAATGCAGAATGCAGAATAGAGAATAAAATAAAATGCTTATTTTGCATTTTCTTATTATTATATGCAATTTGCAGCGACATTTTTCGCCTTTAGCGGTCGTCTGCTGTTGTTTTCTACAATAGAATTGCAAAGAGCGTCTAAAGAATTATTGTTTTCGGGCACATTGCACTCCATCCATTTTTCTGAGCTTCTTATTTCTTTTAGCAAATTTCTTTCATCTTCTGAAAGATGAATAAATACTCTGTGATCTTCATGCATTGGTAATAATCCTAATTCATAAAGTAATCGTATGGTAAAAGGAAAAACAGATTTTACTTTATTATTTTTACATCCAAATAAATACTCCTGCATAAGAGTAAATATTTCTGGAATAGGATATTCGTTTTCTATCATAGAAATAATTATATCTGCGCATTGATTTGCATATAAATATGAATCTAAAGTTAATGCTGTATTTTCTCCAATTGTAGAAGAATCTACAATGTGCCAACCCGAAGCTCCTTCATGAAGTGTTACCTGTATTTCTTGTAATGGAAGAATACTTCCTCCAATACGACTTTTTACCTTTCTCACACCTCTAGCACGTGCGGCAATTAACCCTTTTTCCTTACTTAGTAAAATACAAAATCTATCTGCTTCTCCAACATCGTAACCATGAAGAACAATTGCATGATGTGTGTAAGAATGTGCCATTTCCTATGTTGTATGAGTATTAAGGGTTCTTGATGCTAGCTCTTTCCGCATACCAAGCCATGTCCCAAATATAGCAAGAATTGGCAGAAGAAGTATTTCTAAAAGAAAGTATGTAGGGAGTGTACTTTTTAAGAGTGGTGAAATTTGTGTACTTATACTAGAAAGTGCTCCTCCATTTTGGAGTGCTGGCAAAATAAGTGGAAGCAACAAAAGAAGCAAAGTACAGACAGCTATACTTGATAATACAGAGAGTATTAGCAAAACACATGTTTCTGTCACAAATGGAATAAACATTGTAAGTGGGGATGCTCCTACCAATTTTTCAACTAGTATTTCGTTAGACCTGCTTAGTACTCGTCTATGTACTAATTCTGTAGTAATAAACAATAATACAATTCCAATAATACTAAGAAGAATAATAGAAAGTGATTTTATAGCTTTAGCAAAGTTAAGTAGCTCATATACTTGTTCTTCTTGATTTGTAACTTCGGATAAAAATGTAGGATCTACTATTCCTTGCCACTGGGTTTCGCCAATAAATGCTTTAAATTTTTCGTAGTCATCTAAGTTTTTAAGTGTAACGCCAATGGTATCTGGAAATGGATTTCCCATATTAAATTCTTCTAAGAAAGATGTTAGTTCTGGGTCATATTTTCGTGCACGTTCATATGCCTGTTCTCGTGTAATGTAAGCCGCATCTTTCACTATATCTTGTGCTTGTAAACTAGAGAAAAAATGACCAATTTCTTGGTTTGTAGCTCTTTTAAGAATTTCTAATCTAACATCTGTTCTTTCTCGTAAAAGTGATTGCACTCCCTCTACTCCTAAAAAAACAATTAATACTATTTGAAAAAGAAGTAGCGTGCTTATAAGAACTCCCAACGTCATGCCCCATTCTCGTTCTCGTAAAAGTGTTTGCAACCCTCTTTTTATGCCACGTTTCCAAACAGTTGGTAGATCGGTATCTAATATCATAGATTAGATTATAGAGAATGAATTGTACAAAGTACAAAACTGGCTTGTAGCTTGTAGAAAAATCATAAGATATGCTTAGTCTTCCTACCAGCTACAGGCTAATAGCTATATTATTTTTTTCACTGTTCTTTCGTATCGCTCTACTGCTTGTACGCAGTGTTTAACTCTTTCATTACAGGGGTCTATTTCTAGTGCTTTTTGGAATAGATTTTTTGATTTAATCATATTTCCTGTTTGCAAATAAGCTACTCCTAAGTCACACAAGGTAAGAAGATTTTCATTATCTAGGTTTAGTGATCTTTCCAAGGTAACTATTCCCTGTGCTTTTTTACCATCATTAAATAGTGTCCATCCAAGACATCTTAGTATTTCGGGGTTATTGATTTTTAGCTTATTTGCAGTTTTAAAACGCTCTATACCTTTTCCCCATTCTTCTTTTCTCATATTTAAAAAGCCAAGAATGTAGTGTCCTGTATAACTTTTCCTATCTAATCCAATTGCCTGTATAGCTGCTGCTTCGGCTCTATTAAAATGTTCTAGCCCCAATTCATTATCTGCTATTTCTTCCAATGCAGAAACATTTTCAGGATCTTCTAAAAGTAGTTTTTCCAAAATATCAAGTGCCTCTTGGTATTTCCCCAATATTTTTAAATGCTCAGCTTGCTCCAGTCGTTTTATGGTTTGTTCGGAGGAGGAATTTTGATTTATCATGCTTTTTATTCTACTTGTCTTTTTATGGTGCGTACAAGAAAGAGTACGCAATATTTATTATACCTTTTGCGGCGACAACAATGGCTATACCCATTACTGCTCCTATCATTAGGTCTTTTCCAAGTGATTTTCGTTGATCGTTACCTGCAGATGACGCAATAAAGAAAGCTCCTGCAATAAAAATTGCCGTACAAATTGCAGTTATTGTTCCAACACCTACACTTATTGCATTCATAACAATAGCATCCATAGTTAGAGTGCCAGATTGTGCTTCTATTCCAAAACCACTTACTGGAAGTGTTGCTGGTTCGTAAGCTTGTGCCTTTTCTATAAGAAGAGAAACAGTCTTTGAATAAATTCTTATTAACATTGTCTTATATTATAGCAGAATAAGAGATATAGGGAAAGATATATGGAATATGGAGAAGAAAAAGAAGTGTCAAAGTGCACTTTGTTTACTCTAAGTTTGTCGAAGAGCACTCTACATTCTACAATGCTGTATCTATGTGTCCCAATTTTCAACGTCGGCGTTTGTATGGGAGAGGTAAATCTTTACATAGACGCGTAAAGAACAGCTCTATTCGTATGAGTTCTGCGACGGCGGAGCATGGATTATTTCATATTTTTATGCAGCCTATACGTTTTTTATATCGTTTTACTATTTCATTTATTCGTTGGATTTTTGTAGATAGAAATATTAAACAGGTTACCATTCGACTTTTTGGAATTTTTGTAACTCTTTGTACGTTATATTTTGTGTATCTTTGGATAACGCTTCCAAATATAGAAGACCCTGGTAGTTTGCTTGCTTCTCAAAGCACAGTTATTTCCGATAGAAATGGCATAGAGCTTTATAGGCTTCATGGAGAAGAAGACCGTACTGCAATAGCAGGAAGTTTAATTCCAGATTCTATGAGGAATGCAATAATTGCTATAGAAGATGAGCGTTTTTATGAAAGAGGATGTTTAGATATAAGAGCTATTGGAAGAGCAGTATTTTTACTGGGACAGGCTGGAGGCGGGTCTACTATTACGCGTCAGCTTGCGCGAAATGCTCTAAATTTACACAAAGATAATAGGTACAAACGTAAAATTAAAGAAGTCATTTTGGGGTGTCAATTGGAGCATAAATACAGCAAAGACGAACTAATAGAATTATATTTAAATTGGATTCCTTTTGGGCAAAATGCATATGGAATAGAGCAGGCAAGCCAAAGGTATTTTGGTCATACATCTTCGGGTCTCACACTTGCAGAGTCTGCAATATTGGCTTCTCTTCCACAAAGACCAACTTATTTTAGCCCTTATGGAAAGCACGTAAGAACAAATGTAACTGAAGATATTTACAATAATATTGTGGATGGAAAAATTACTCGCTTAGATGAAATTGATGATGAAGACTTAAGAATAGGATTACTTGGTGCATATGTAGGGACTGGTAGTACTGTTGTTTATATTGGCGGTCGTACAGATCAGGTATTAAAGAATATGGAAGATTTAGGGAGTATTGAGGAATCGGAAAGACTTGCTGCACTTGCGGAATTGGACATAATAGAATTTAAACCTTCTCGTGAAAATATAAGAGCTCCGCATTTTGTATTGTGGGTTAGAGATCAAGTAGAAGAAATGTTTGCAGGTACTTCAGAAGAAGGATTACTTGAGAGGGGTGGTCTTAATATTTCTACAACTTTAGATTGGAATTTACAGCAAATTGCTGAAAACGCAGTTTCTTTCCATCAAGAAGATATAATAAATAGATTTGGTGCCAATAATGTAGGACTAGTTTCTATAGACAGAGAAACAAATGAAATATTGGCTTACATAGGAAATATGGATTATGGCGACACTGAAAATGGTGGAAAAATTGATATGGTACATGTTCCTAGACAGCCAGGGTCTAGCTTTAAGCCGTTTATATATACAGCGGCTTTCCAAAAAGGATATTCTCCAGCAACTCCCCTTTATGATGTTCCTACAAAAATAGGAGATGACGAACCTCAAAATTTTGATGGTCAATTTAATGGGTTAATGAATATTAGATCTGCTTTAGGGGCATCTAGAAATGTGCCTGCTGCAAAAGCATTTTTCTTGGGAGGAGGGGAAGATAGTATTTTGGCACTTGTTTCTAATATGGGTGCTCCATTTCCTATGGAGAGGCGAGCAGAGCTAAAAAGTACTCGTCCAGATGGTTTTGACTATGGATGGCCTCTTGCCCTTGGGGCTGCAGAAACTCCACTTATAGAAATGGTTAATGCATACGACACTCTTGCAAGCGAAGGTATGTATAAGACTTTAATTAGTATTTTTTCTATTACAGATCGTCATGGCAATTTACTATACGAAGCAGAAAGTGAAGAGCGTGATGTTTTAGATCCTCGTATTGCATATCAAATGACTTCGATTTTAAGTGATGTACAAGCCCGCCCAGATGAATACTGGCAGTCACAGCTAACAGTTCCCGGTTTTCAAACAGCAGCTAAAACTGGTACAAGTAACAAATGCTTAGAACGTAATGAAGAAGATGGTTCTTGTCTTTTACTTAAGCCAGATAATGCATGGCTTTTGGGGTATACCCCAGCACTTGTAACTGGAGTTTGGGTAGGAAATGCAGATAGCTCATCTCTATTTGATACAGCTGGAGGATTAAATACAGCTAGCCCAATTTGGCATGATTATATGATTCGTGCGCATAGAGATTTGGCACCATCCCAGAAAGAATTTCCTATTCCAGAGGGAATAGTACGTCCTCAAATTTCTCTCCTCTCCGGAGAATTTCCAACAGAATGCACACCTGTTAATTTACGAAAGTCAGATGTCTTCTTGCAGGAAAATGCACCAAGTCAGGCAGATCCTATGTGTAAACAGTTAATGGTAGATAGGGTTACAAATCTTTTAGCTTCAGATGCATGTCCAGCAGAAGCCAGAGAATCTGGTAGTTTTCTTATGGCAAAGAGTTTACTTCCAGACAGATGGCCAACTTGGGAAGAGGGTGTACAAGAATGGATGACTACACAGATGGAACTTTGGAATGCTACTCCAGACCATAGTGGATCTTTACTCCCACTCCCCGTAGCACCTTTAACCGAATGTGACCCTGCTCTAACTCCAGGTAGACTTACAAAGCCAGAGCTAACCATTATCTTCCCAGTAAAAAATGGGAGTGTGGGTTATCCATCTTTTAAGCCTCGTATTAAATATGAAGTTGGATCTTTTGTTAGAGAAATTACTTACGAAATAGATGGGAAAAAAGTACGAACAGCTACAAGTAAACCATTTGGAATGCCACTTCGCGCTCCTAAATCTTCAATTTTAGGTGGAGCACATATCCTTAAAGTAACTCTTACAGATGAGTATTTTAATACAGTTTCATCTAGTATTAGTTTCCGTTTTGAAGAAGACAAAACATCTCCAGTTGTAAGATTAATTGTCCCTAGCGAAGGAGCAAAGTATTCATCTTTAGATTCTATAACTATGAAAGCAAAATCTAGTGATTTAAATGGTGCAGTTAAATATGTTCAATTTTATATTGATGATATTTTGTTAAGTACAAAGCCTACACAGCCTTTCGAATTAACATATCCTGTTAAGGGGCTATCTAAAGGCTTGCATGTACTTAAAGTACTTGCAGAAGATATGGCGGGGAATGAAGGAGATGATAGTATTGAATTTTATGTAGAATAATGTTTATTAGTTACTAGTCACTGCTTAACTTGGAATATTGGTATACTGGTATATTGGAATACTGGGCACTGTTTAATGAAAATCTTAATCTGGATTACCAATAACCAATACACCAATCACCAATAACTATAATTACAACTTCTCTATAATATCATCTCCTATGTCTGCATTTGAGTGAACCTCCGAAACATCATCATCTTCTTCTATTGCATCCATAAAATTTAGTAGCTTTCTTGCTACTTCTTCTTCTGAAATATTAACTTCCTGTAATGCTACATATTTCATTCCAGCTTCATGTATTTCGAGTCCTGCGGACATAAGAATATTGCGTACTTTTGCCCACATAGTTGCATCTGTCTTTACTGTAACTATTCCATCATTACTTTCAATATCTTCTGCACCCGCGTCAATAAGTTCTAGCTCTGTGTCTTCATTTAATTTTCCTTTGGCTATTATTATCCCTTTATTTTCAAACATATACATAACAGATCCACTTTCTGCCCATTTACCACCCCTTTTTTCTATTGTAGAGCGAACATTGCTAAGAGTTCGGTTTTTATTGTCTGTAAGGCATTCAATAATACATGCAGCACCTCCTGGTGCATATGCTTCATAAATTACTGCTTCTATTGCATTTCCTTTCACTTCTCCGGCACCCTTTTTTGCGGCTCTATCTATATTTGCATTAGGAACATTCTCTGCCTTTGCATTTTCTATTGCAGTTGCAAGGCCTGGATTCATATCTGGATTACTACTATTTCCTTCGCGTGCGGTTATTTCTATTAGTTTTGCGTGACGTGTAAAAACTTTTCCGCGCTTTGCGTCTGCAGCTCCCTTTTTATGCTTGATGGATGACCATTTACTATGACCAGACATGGAGGAATTGTAACAGGAGAAATTGTCGTGTAACAGTAAAACTCATCATAATAAATAAAACAATGAAGCAATATAGTAAACCGCTTGCGTATTGCTTTATTTCCTATAGGAGAGCATCCCCATAAATCTTGCCCTTTCAACAGAGGTTTTAAGCATTTTTTGGTGCTTAAGGCAGATTCCTGTGTAGTAACGTTTCATTATATTACCGAAGTAATCTACAAATGGTTTCATTGTTGGGTAATCTTTCCAATCGATATATTTTACCTCCTTGTCGCAGAAGGGGCATTTTTTTGCTCTAGGATCTGTGCGTTTTTCTTGTTGTTTCTTATGCATGGTAAAGTTTCGGAAAATTTTATAAATCTAGTTCATCATCGGAAATAATTTTATCTAACTGCTCGGAGAGTTTTTTCTCTTCCAAAGGTGTAGCTTCACTTTTTTTAACTGGAGCTTTCTTTTCGTTTTCAGTTCGTTTTACTTGGCGTTTTGCTTTATCTGCTACTTGCTTCTTAATTTTTTCTTCTTTTTCTCGGGTGCGTCTTTCAGATTCTGTTTCTCTGTTACTTATCCATTCTTGATAATCTTTAGAAAACTTAACTACTTCGTATCCTTTTGGTGGTTTTACAATAAGGTGACGCAATGCTCCTGGTAATATTCTAAGAGCTTCATCTATTTCTTTTATTTTCAAAGGATCTATTTCGTAGTAATAAATAATGAAATTACCTTCGTTATATCCTTCTATATTGTAAGCAAGTCCGCGATTTCCCCATTTATCAGATTCTATGAGTTTGGCATCTGCTTCTTTAAATATTGTATCAATTTCATCTAAAATATTCTTTTCCTCCTTTTGATTTATAGGGAAAGGATAAAGCACGGCTACCTCGTAAACACGTACATCTTCGGATGATGGTTGTAATTTTGGCATAAAGATTCTTGGGTAAACCCAACATCTAAAGTGAAGCTGGGGAAATCAGTACGCAAACTGTATGTATAATGGGAAATTGCGTCAAGAAAACAGGAGAGAAAATAAAAAAAATAAAGTAAATGCGAAAATAAAAGAAATGAAAGAAATCAAGGTAATCCTTTAATCCTATTAATCAAGGTTTAAAATAAATATATTACAATGTAACACAAGAATATTTAAATGTGTGACAACGTAACACAAATGAGATACAAGACTCAAGCATCTCTTGCATCAAATATCTTGTGTCTGAGTCTATTATTATTGACACATTGATTTCACTGTCTTCATTGTTTTATTCTTTAGGTTCCTTCCTCCCAACTCGCAAGATATTTAACTTGCTCTTCAGTTAGCTCATCAATTTCTAAATCCATAGCATTAAGTTGTAATGCAGATATTTCGTCATCAATTTCCGAAGGAAGTGTAACAACATCACATGGAAGATTCCCTTTATTTTTTACAAGATACTCACATGCAAGTGCTTGCCCGCAGAAAGATAAACTCATTACTTCGCTAGGGTGTCCTTCTGCCGATGCTAAATTAACTAATCTTCCTTCTCCTGCTACGTATATAACTCTTCCATCCTTTTGAACGTATTCATCTAAATAGTGTCTAACACGACGTTTAGATGCAGACATTTCCTCTAGACCTTGCATGTCTATCTCGTTATCGAAGTGACCAGAATTTGCCAGTATTACAGAGTCCTTCATTTTATTTATATGCTCTGTTCTAATTACATGCTTGTTTCCTGTAACTGTTACAAATATATCTCCAAGTTGCGCTGCATCTTCCATTTTCATTACACGATGACCGTCCATACCAGCTTGAAGCGCAGCAAAGTTATCTACTTCTGTAACAAGTACATTTGCACCAAGTCCTTTTGCTCTCATAGAAACACCTTTACCACAGCTTCCATACCCTACAACTACAACTGTTTTTCCTGCGATTAATATGTTTGTAGATCTTAATATTCCATCAAATGTGGACTGTCCTGTCCCGTAATAGTTATCCATAAGATGTTTTGTCTTATTATCATTTACAGCAACCATAGGAATTTTTAGTGCTCCATCTTTTTGCATTGCATGTAATCTAATTATTCCCGTTGTTGTTTCTTCGCATCCTCCAATAATATCTGGTAATTGCTCAGGATATTTTTGATGAATAAGGGTAACAAGATCACATCCATCATCAATTGTAATTTGTGGCGTGGTTAAAGCTACTTCATTTAAAAACTTATAATAATCTTCGGAGGATTCTCCTTTGTAGCCCCAAACCTCTATACTTTCTTCTTCTGCAAGAGCCGCCGCTACATCATCTTGTGTACTTAAAGGATTACATCCAGTAATAGCAACTTTTGCTCCCCCATCTCTTAAAGTACGAACAAGTACACCTGTTTCTTTCGTAACATGAAGTGCCAATCCGATAGTCAAACCTTCAAAAGGCTTTTCTTTAGAAAAACGTTCTCTTACTTTCATAAGTGCACCCATGCGTTTTTCAGCAATTTCTAAATTCATACGACCTTGGTCAGCTAATGTTGGATCTTTAATAGAAGACATAAGTATTTTGGAAAGTAGATGAAGTGTAGCAAATCCGAAATCCGAAATCCGAAATCCGAATACTTTTTTTCTTCATTTCCTTCATTTCTTTATATTCCAATTCCAACATATTTAAGACCTGCATCTTTAACTTCTTCTGGTTCGTAAACATTTCTTCCGTCAAATAAAATATTTCCTTTCATAGCATTTTTAACTTCCGTAAAATCAATTCCTCTAAATACATCCCATTCCGTGAGAAGAACTACAACATCTGCATTATTAACTGCATCTAAAGCCGAATCTGAATATTCTACATTTGCATGAAGTTTTTTTGCATTTTCCGCAGCAACAGGATCAAATGCTTTTACCTTATGTCCATTTTTTTCAAATAGCTCAATAGCATCTGAACTTGGAGACTCCCTCATATCATCTGTTCTTGGTTTAAAACTAAGCCCCCACAAAGCTACTGTCGCTTTCTCTGGCAAAGAATCTAAAATCTTTTTGAAGAATCGCGTTCTTTGATGATTGTTTATCTCATGCGTTGCATTTACTAAAGGTAAAGGAATGCCAATTTCTTTGCTAAGTGCTATTAAAGCTTTTACATCTTTAGGAAAACAACTTCCACCATATCCAACTCCTGCGTGTAAAAATCTAGGTCCAATACGTTCGTCTAGTCCCATTCCAGTTGCAATACTTCTTACATTTGCACCAGTTTTTTCACAAAGCTCAGAAAGCATATTTATAAATGAAATCTTATTAGCTAAAAATGCATTACTTGCATACTTAACTATTTCTGCACTTTCTCTATTCATATGTAAAAGTGGCTTTCCTACCCTTGTAAGAGGCTGATATAGCTCATCAATCATTTCTTTTGCCCAAGTACTGTTATTTATTCCCACAACTATTCTATCTGGCTGAAGGGTATCTCTTACTGCAGAACCTTCTCTTAAAAATTCTGGATTTGAAATAACTGGAATTTGAATATCCATTCCTCGCTCTTTTAGAACTTGCGCAATTTGATCTTCACACTTCTTTCCTGTGCCAACAGGAACAGTAGACTTGTTTACAAAAACAAGATTTTTGTCTGCATTTTCTGCCACGGTTTTTGCAACAATAAATACTGCCTTTAGGTCCGCAGAAAAATCTTCGTTTGGCGGAGTTGCAACTGCACTAAATACAACATCACTCTTTGGTAAAGCCTCTTTTAAGTCTGTTGTAAAAGAAAGTCTTCCTGCATCTATATTTCTTTTAAGTAGTTCTTCTAACCCTAGTTCGTAAATAATACATTCTCCATTTTTTAGTTTTTTAACTTTCTCTTCATCTATATCTACTCCAATAACTGTATGCCCTAATTCTGCAAAACATGCAGCAGAAACCAATCCTACATAACCGGTGCCAACAACTGCCAAATTCATAATTAAAGTGTAGCGGATTTTATAGTTGTTTAAAGTAACAAAGTGAATAAAACAATGAAACATTGTTTTATTGCTTCATTGTTTTATTGCTTTATTGCCTCATTTCCCTGCTAAACTATTTTCAGCATTTATCTTCCTTATTATCTATGCCTAAAATCTTCATTACCGGCTCTATAGCTTTTGACTACCTTCTTTCATATGATGGATCATTCACTGAAAGTATTAAAACTGATGCATTAAAAGATTTATCTCTTGCCTTTGTTACTCCACATATGGAAAAACAATTTGGTGGAACAGGTGCAAACATTGCATGGAATCTTAAATTACTTGGTGGAGATCCCTTCCTTGCATCTAGTGTTGGAGAAGATGGAAAATCTTATATTGAAAGATTATCTGAATTTGATATAGATACTCGTGCTATAGAAATAGTAGATAACGCCATAACTGCAACAGCAATATTGGCAACAGATACAAACGAACAGCATATAATCTTTTTCCACCCAGGAGCAGATGCGCTTGGGAGTTGGACAAATGTTAATGAGTACAAAGATTTGGCTTCTTATGCCATTGTTTCCCCACGAGACATTCCTGCAATGCAAAAAGCATTTGAGTGGTGTTTATCTTCCTCTATTCCTGTTTTATTTGACCCAGGACAACAGATTTCCTCTTTTGCAGACGATGAATTAAACAGAATGATAGAAAAATCTAACTCAGTTATTGCAAATTCATATGAATGGAAATTAATCTCTGAAAAAATAAATTCTTCTCCAGAAGAAATTTCTAAAAAGATTGATTTTGCAATTGTTACACAAGGAGAAGACGGTGCAGATGTTTATGTTAAAGGAGATAAGACACATGTTTCCGCATGTAAACCTAAGAAAGTTATAAATCCAACTGGCGCAGGAGATGCTTTTAGAGCAGGTCTTCTGTATGGACTTGGTAATAAATTAAATCTTAATGAATCTGTTAAGCTTGGTGCAGCTATGGGGTCATTTGTTGTAGAAATAACAGGAACACAGCTCGAAAATTTTGATCGTAAAATGCTGGAAAAAAGAATAGAAAAAACATATGGAATAAATTAATGAAGCAATCGCAAGCGATTCATTAGTAATCTATATATTGTTGCATTGTTTCATTGTTTTATTGTTTTATTTCTTTGTTCAACCACTGTTATACTAATATCATGCGCATTTTACTAACAGGTTCCGCTGGATTTATTGGCTTTCACACTTCAAAAGCTTTGCTTGAGCGTGGAGATACCGTAATAGGTTTTGATAATTTTAATGGATATTATGATCCAAAACTTAAAAGAAGAAGAAATGAGATACTAGAAAAATATGAAAATTTCACATGTGTAAAAGGAGATTTAAAAGATAAAGATGCACTAAAAAAAGTATTTGAAAAAATGATGGAAGGATCAAAAAAAGAAGATACAAGAGTATGTCATTTGGCAGCGCAAGCTGGTGTTCGTCATTCTATAGATCATCCAGAAGAATTTATATCCGACAATATTGGAGGTACTCAAAATATTCTTGATTTGTGTAAAGATTTTGATACTGGTGGATTAATTTACGCTAGTTCTAGCTCTGTTTACGGAGATACTAAGCAATCACCCTTCCACGAAGAATTAAATACAGATCACCAAGTTTCACTTTATGGAATGAGTAAAAAAGCAAACGAACTTCAGGCAAGCGTGTATCACAATTTATTTGGACTACATACAACAGGTCTTAGATTTTTCACAGTATACGGACCATGGGGAAGACCAGACATGGCACTATATTTGTTTGCAAATTGGATAAGCAAAGAAGAACCTATGCAAATTTTTGGACAAGGGAAAATGAGAAGAGACTTTACGTTTATAGATGACATAGTTGCTGGAATTCTTGCATCTATAGATAAAAACTATCCAAACGAAGTATTTAATTTAGGAGGAGATAAAACAGAAGAACTAATGGACTACGTAGCTACAGTAGAAAAAAGTTTGGGCAAAAAAGGAGAGAAAGAATTTTTACCTATGCAACAGGGAGACGTAGTGCAAACCTCTGCGAATGTAGATAAAGCAAGAAAAATGCTTGGATATGACCCAAAAACCCACATAAGTGAAGGAATACCAAAATTTATTGAGTGGTATAAGGAATATCATAAAATATAGGAATAAGGGATAGGGAATATGGGAAATAAGATAAGGATATTTTTATTAATTGTTAATTGGATTATCTAGCTAACAATTGCATATTCGCGCGAATAAACGAATGTTATTTCATAAACCTATACTTGAACAGACTCTTCCATTATCAAATATAATAATCTCAAATCCCCGCATTTAAAACAGTTTTTAGCTCCATTTGTCTTGAAATACCAACTTCAATAATATCGGATTTTCCAATCCAGGAATCATATGCTCTTCTTTGAGATAAGCTAATTGCCCCTATTAAGGTTTCCTTATCAATTTCTGTAGAATCAAAATAATGCACAGTAGAAAGTTTGTCAGCGATTAATTTAGCAATAATCAAACGAGTAGGTTCTCCATAATAATAATAATCACCTAGATGATAAATCTCATTAGCAGATGTGCCATCTGCAATAGCATCAGCAAGTTGTTCTTCTGAAGAACAGTCAATTACCTCTAATGATCTACCTTGATTCTTCATATAATATATAAATTAATACATAGTAATATACTATAAATTATTATTATATATTGTCAACTGAAATAATTTTAATTACTCCTTATCCAGACCTGAACATCATCATTATCAAACATCAAACTAAAACCTATTCGCTCTTCGCACATAGGAATACAAACAATAACTTCTGCATATTCAACAAGACTTTCTTTATGCACACGAAGTGGTTGAGAAATTTCATACTGCCATTCATGACCAAAAATTCCTTTTATTAATACAACACCTTCAATATTTTCAATTTTATTCGCAACAGTTCTAGCTATGGATCCCTGAAAACTTAATGGATAAAGAGATACAAAGAATGCCGTAATAATAACTGTAATAAATCTTATAAAATAACTATTTAATAATTTGGATGATGAAGATGCACCCGCAATTAATAGTGGTAAAAATAAAATTGCGTAATAAGGTCTGTATGACAAAAAAGTATATGCAAATAGTAAAATTAACGAAGCAATTATTGCCCACTGCCTACGTACAATCATCCCCCACAAGCCAATAACGCTTAAGCACCCGCTCCCACCTATTATCCATAAATAGAATATTCTCAACACCTGTTCGTGGTAAGCCAGATGAATATTTTGAGTCCCAGCATTAACCATACTTGCAAGAACAAAAGGATTTGTAAGTGTATAAAATGCAAGTAATATTATTGGTACAAAGAATAAAACAAGTGCCAATCTTTTCTTTAAATTGGTCTTCCAAAAAACCAAAAATACAATCGGAGAAAATAGAATTATTTGATACGCAGTGAATAAAGATGCAATCCAAAAAATACCAATTAACGCCGAATATCTATTAACAAATACTTTTTTATTTAATAGCCATACAAACACCAAGGCTTGAAATGCTGTTATTGGTGCCATCATTATACTTCCCGCTTGAAGCAAAGTACCCGCAGAAAATATCCACAAAAATCCAAGAGTTCTTCTTTGCAAAGAAGATAAATCCCGACCTATATCTATTACAAACCAAACTGATTGAATAACGAGTGTTGCAAGTAATATCCGCCAAAACATTTCTTGTATTGGCATCCATTCTGTAACGCTCATTATCCATCTTGCTAAAGGAGGATGTGGGTATGGAATATTTAAAAGATACTTAGCCTCATCTGTTTTTAACCCCCCAAAACCATGAAAAACGGCAAGGAATATAGCTATAACTTCTAAGCCAATGATTGATTTTAAAGATTTCATAAAAACTTAAAAATCACGAATATAAAAATCATCACAATATAAATTGTCCTTCCCTTTTTGATGAGGTCTACGACAAAGCTTAATATAATCTTTCTTAACTATTGCAAAAGAGAAATCTGACCTCGGAAGTCCATACTTTTCCGAACTTTCTATAAGAATTTTCTTTGCATCTTCACGGACTAAAGAAGAAGTATAAAGTGAATGAATTGGAAACAGTGTAACAAGAAATAATATAATTAAAACAAAGCATATTATAGAAAAAAAATGCCATTGATACTGCCACAAGGTAACTCCTAATTTTTCCATGTAATAAGTCTATTAATTGTGTAATTCCAAAATACTCCTGTAAATGCCCCAACAACAACTGCAAGTAGCTCTGCTACGCCAAGAGAGAATAAAAATGCGCTAACAGCATAATTGGCAAGCGCTCCTAGCATGCAAGCTGCATTAAATTTTATAAATCCAATAAGTGCAGATATTCCCTTTAGTTTTGTATGCGAAAATGTCCAAGTGTTGTTTAGTAAAAAGTTAAAGATGATTGCAGTTTCTATTGCCCCTATTACAGAAAGAGAAAATCCTTTAAAAGTAAGCTCTGCTCCATCTGCAAAAATAATAGATAACAACTTAAAGGCAGTAACATGAACAACTATTCCAAACGTACCAACAATGCAGTACTTAACAAAAACAAGTGGGATTATTTTCCCCAAAGTAACATCATATAAATATTCCAAAAATTCTATTTGCACTCGACGAGATAGTTTACTTTCGCCAAAGCTTCTAACACCAAACTTAAATGGAAATTCCTTTACAGTAGTAGATGAAGGAACATGCACTAAAAGATCTAACAAAATTTTAAATCCCTTTGGATTTAACCTTGGAAGTACCTCTTCAAATACCTCTCTTTTTAATGCAAAAAATCCACTCATAGGATCATTTGCTTTTACTTTACATAAACGCTTTGCAAGACCTGTAGCAATTCTACTCATTAAATACCTCTGTTCATCCCACTCTCCTACACTCCCTCCTTCTATATATCGGGATCCTATTGCTATACCTCCTTCACCTTCCGCGGCATTATATAGTTTAGGAAGAAGACCCATGTCATGCTGACCATCTGCATCCATTACTGCAAATACTGTTCCCTTCGCTACTAAAAATCCTTCAAGAACAGCAGAAGATAACCCCTCTTCCCTGCTAGGTAGTACAAATGCATCTGAATCAGCCACAATAGATGACAATAAGTTTTGGTTTCTCACATGTCCTAGGAATGAAACGTTGTCATGTAGTCCGAGCCTGTCACAGGATTCTCGTAACTCGCTCTCAAGTGGTCCTGTCCCAACAATCTTCAGATGGATGTCCGGTATGCTCTTCTTGATGATTAGCAAGGCCTGAATAATCGCTCTATGGTTTTTCTCTTCCGAAAGCCGCGCTACGGTCACTATCGTAGGTGGTCCCTTTTGACTTTCATTAAGGGTGGGTTTAAAGATG
>DAOWDW010000055.1 GCA_030638845.1 Candidatus Peregrinibacteria bacterium
AAACTCATCCGCTTCAGTTGTAGCATCTCTCTAAAAGAGATTAAAGCATTCATTTGGAGCAGTATATGAATAACATTTCATTCATTTTTCTCTTTCTTTAGATAACCTAATAATTCATAATATGATCTATGCCATCCGAAGCAGATCGCATCATCACTTTGGTCTTTGAGATCAGCAGGCTCTTACGCCAGAGGGCTGTTGTAGTTCACGAGGATAAGAGTATTAATATGTTGCAACTGCACGCTTTGGCACATCTTAAAGAAAAAGGAAATATTAACATGAAAAAATTAGCAGATTATCTACGGGTAACCTTTCCCTCTGCAACTTCTTTTGCAGATCGACTTGTTAGAATGGGATGGATCAAGCGGGTGTCCGATCCAATAAATAGAAAACTCGTGCGACTGCAGATGACTCCTGCGGGAAACAAGATTCTTGAAGAAAAAATGGTAGGAGAAAGAAAAATCATTCGTCCGGTTTTGGATAATCTCTCTAAGGAAGATCAAACGCATCTATTTCGTATTCTTAAAATCATATTAGAGCAGGAACAAGTACTCTGAGCTAGTACTACTTTTTAATAACTCTTGTTAATATATTGACATATAGTTAGACAGTCTAATAAAATTAGAATAACGTTTTTATTTTTTACACTATTAGTCATTATGTCAGATTTAATAATTAAAAAAGCAATTTTAGCTGGTTTGGGAGCTTTGTCATTAACTCGTGGAAAAGCAGAAGAGATTGCTAAAGATCTTATTAAACAAGGTGAATTGGCAAAAACAGGAGAAGCAAAGTTTGTTAAAGATCTAATGGGATGGGCGGAGGAAAGTAAGGTAGCAGTGGAAAAGAAGGTGGAAGTAGTGGTTAAAAAGGTTTTGCCAAAACTAGACGTTCCTACGCGAAAAGAGTTCAATGAGTTAAAGGCAAAGGTTGCTAGTTTAGTTGGAAAAAAGCGATAGGGTAAAATTGCCCTCTATATTTAGTTTAAACTGGTTTTATATTTATTAGATCACTTACTTATGGTGAATTTCAGAAGTTTATCCAAGCTTAAACGAAGCAGGCAAATTGCAACTATTCTGGTAAAATATGGCTTGGATTGTTTTATTGATCGATCAAAAATGGGTTTCCTGATAAAGATAAGAAAAAGACCAAAAGATTATCAGACAATTACTGTGCCGGAGAGATTGCGTTTGGCTTTAGATGAATTGGGGCCGACCTTTGTAAAATTCGGTCAGATCTTGAGTACACGACCTGACCTATTGCCTCCAGTTTTTATTGAAGAATTAGAAAAGCTTCAAGATCGTGTTGCACCATTTGACAGTATTCAAGCCAAAAAAATTGTGGAACAGGAATTAGGTAAGCCACTTGATCAGCTGTTTAAGCAGTTCGAAAGCAAGCCAATTGCCGCTGCTTCTTTAAGTCAGGTTCACAAAGCGACTTTGCTTAATGGTAAAACCGTAGCAGTAAAAATCCAGAGGCCAAAAATAAAGGAAATAATTGAACTTGACTTAGATATTTCTATAGATCTTGCAGGACTTTTGGAACATCGTTTGCATAATGGTTGGGTTTATCATCCAAAGCTAATAGTGAAGGAATTTAAAAGAGCAATTGAAAAAGAAATCAATTTCAAAAATGAAGCCCATAATTATGAAAAGTTCAGAATTAATTTTAAAGATATTGATTACATCAAAGTGCCAAAAGTGTATTGGGAAATGACAACATCAAAAGTTCTGGTAATGGAATTTATTGATGGAGTAAAAATCAATGAAATAACTCACAAGAAACACAAAGACATCTTCGAGCTGGAAAAAGTGGCTAAACATGGTGCTGAATCAGTCCTTAAACAAATTTTAGAAGATGGATTTTTTCATGCTGATCCTCACCCAGCCAATCTTCTTGTTTTAGCTCCATCCACTATTGTGATGTTGGACGTGGGAATGATCGGTTATTTGGATGATAAAACAATTACTTGTTTATTAAAATTACTGAAAGCAACTATTGATAAAAATGTAGAGCAGGTTCTGCTTAATCTTGAAAGTTTAGGCATCTTTGTTAAAGAATTTGACCGCAGTCTTCTTTGCCAGGATTTAGAGGAGATGCTGGATCGCTATCTGGGAGTTCCTTTGAAAAATCTGGAAGTCAAAGAGATTAGCCAAAATATTTTGGAGGTTATGATGCAGCATAATTTAGCTTTGCCAGCCAATTTGGTTCTGATGATTAAGGCTATCTCAACAGTTGAGGTAACAGGACGGCGTTTGCATCCTGATTTTGATATAGTATCTACTGCCGAGTCTTTTGTTAAGAAGCTTTTGAAAAAGAAGCTTTCTTCTCGTGAGTTACTCAAAAGAAGTGTAATGACATTACAAGAAGGCATTGAACTTGTTGAGCAATTGCCTAAGGATTTAATTGGTATTCTTCGCAAGTTTCAGGAAGGCAAACTAAAACTTAACTTTGAACATCGGGGTCTAGAAACATTAGCTCGGGAAATCGACCGTGCCAGCAGCCGTACCTCATTCAGTTTAGTTATTGCTGCTTTGATTATTGGTTCTTCTTTGGTTTTGCAGCAACAGATTGGTCCTTTTATTTTTGGATATCCTATATTGGGAATCATTGGTTATTTATTGGCTAGTTTCATAGGATTTGTGTTACTAATTTCAATTCTAAGATCATGGAAATAGATACTATGAAAGTTACAGCTGTTGTTCCCATTTTCAACGAGGAGAGAACAATTTTAAATGTATTGTCCACTTTAAATAAGTCGGAATTAATCAGCGAAATAGTCGTAGTTGATGATGCTTCCACTGATAATAGTTTAGAACTAGTAAGGAATTTTAGTTCGAATAAATTGAAAGTAATTCACTTAAAAAATAACGTAGGGAAAAGTGGTGCTGTTAGGGAAGTAGCGAGAAATATATATACTGACATTTTATTTCTATGTGACGGAGATTTGCATAATTTTAAAATAGAACACATAGATCAGCTATTAAAGTCATTCATTAACGATAGATATTCGATGTCTGTTGGCATAAGAGATAGAGGTCTGCTCCATAATATGTTTGTCAAAAAATT
Source organism: Candidatus Peregrinibacteria bacterium (assembly GCA_030638845.1). Classification (GTDB taxonomy): domain Bacteria; phylum Patescibacteriota; class Gracilibacteria; order Peribacterales; family Peribacteraceae; genus JABGQH01. Next base: position 3,067 of record DAOWDW010000055.1, read on the forward strand.
TGGTCCTCTAATTACTGGAGAAAGGGCACTAAATTTTTCAATTTATCAAAAAACTATGAACCATCCTTTAATGGAAGACTATGGTTTAGAACTAATACTAAACGATTATTGTAATAAAAATGGTATTGTTATCCAAAGGGAAATTCTCAAAGGAGTAAGGCAGACAATGAAGCCATATAAGAATAAAAATTGGGTAATTCCTCTTATAAAAGAGATATTTGATATAATGGTGGTATATCTGAAGCTAAAGTTTTATTCCTTTCAACTTGAGAAATGACAACTTGTCAAAACAAACAAAGACCATTGGTTGCTATTTGTCTTGGAGGTGGTGGAGCAAAGACATTTGCTCATTTAGGAGTGATAGATGCATTGAAAGAGAGCAAAATTCCAATAGATTTTTTAATCACTTGCTCTGCAGCTTCTACAATAGGATTGTTATCGGCTATAGGAGTGCCAAGTATGGAAATACTAAATGAATTTAAAAATGGCAAAGTTTCCATGCTAACGAAAAGGTCAATTCACAAACATATACTTGTAAAATATTTGGAGCAAAAAGGCATTACAGATATTGGGCAAGTGGCCATTCCTATTTCTATTGTTGCCGTTGACTTGAATTGTGGCACAGAGAAGATATTCGAAACAGGAGATCCATTAATGCTTGCATTGGCATCAAGTGCATATCCAGGACTTTGTAAGCCTATAAAATATCAAGGACATTCTTTGATCGATGGTGGGGTGCTTAATCCAGATCCGGCTGATGTAGCACGAAAAAAAGTTGGTTCAGATGGTATTGTAATCAGTGTAACTTTGAGAATGGAATTTATTGAAGAATCCCCAAAAAGTACATTAGATGTAATACTAAAATCAATTTATCTCTCTTCTTACAAATTAAGAGATGATATTTTAGGAAAGAATTCGGATATTGTGATAACTCCAACAAATAACTTAAAAATTAGTTTAAATGATTGGAAAAAAACTTTTACAGGCTATTTTATTAGTAATAAAATTGATAAATATTATCAAGATGGTTATCAAGAAACTGAAAAACTCATACCAAAAATTCAGGAATTATTGCAAGCAAAAAAGAATATTAAAGATAGGTAATGCTATTTATTTTTGCGATTGAGTTTTAATGAGGTATATATTAGGAGTAAAGTGGATAGTATTGTTTATAAATATTTTGTTTTGTTTATTTGAAGTTAATTCTTTTATTATGTTACAATTTGAGTGTTCTTTAGTAAAAAAATATGTCAACACTTGTTTATATTATAATATTTGGATTCCTGATGAGCTGTATTGCTCTTGTTGGTAGTGTTACACTTTTTCTTAAGGAATCGACACTTCAAAAAATTATTCTGCCATTGGTTGCATTTTCTGCAGGATCACTTATAGGAGGTGCTTTTTTCCATATGATTCCAGCATCTGTTGAACATATGGGTAATGATATTTTCATATATATTTGGATTGTTATTGGATTCGTTATCTTCTTTATACTTGAGCAATTTTTGCATTGGCATCATTGTCATCTCCCACCAGGACAACATAAACATCCATTAACCTATCTTATTTTGATTGCTGACGGTATTCATAATTTCATTGGAGGGCTCTCTGTTGGTGCAAGTTTTATAATTGATATTCGTTTGGGAATTGCTACATGGTTTGTTGCTGCAGCCCATGAAGTGCCACAGGAACTTGGAGATTTTGGTATTCTTTTACATGGAGGATGGAAAAAGACGCATGCTCTTGCATACAATTTTTTATCCGCACTTACATTTTTATTTGGTGGAATTATTGTCTATTTTGTATCTTCCGAAATAAATACAAATTTTCTTATTCCATTTGCAGCAGGTAATTTTTTATATATAGCTGCTGCTGATTTAATACCAGAAATTAAAAGACATGAAAGTATAAAAGTAAATTTTATTCATTTAATGGCTTTGATATCGGGTCTTTTACTTCTTCTTGTCTTAAGTCTTCTTTTTAATCATAATTGATTTTTCATTTAATTCTAATAATGAAAATTACATATGTGGATTTTTTAGTGGCTGTAAAACAATCTGTAAATGCTTTGTGGCGTGTTACACCACTTATTCTTGGTGTTATTCTTTTAGTTGGGATTATGCAGGTTTTTTTACCATCAAATGTTATTGGAAGTCTTTTCCATCATAGTTTGATATTTGATTCGTTTATTGGAAGTGCTATTGGGAGTATTTTGGTAGGAAACCCTATTACAAGCTATGTGATTGGTGGTGAACTTTTAATTCAGGGAGTTAGTCTTACTGCCGTTACAGCATTTATTGTGGCATGGGTGACTGTTGGTATTGTGCAATTTCCAGCGGAAGCAGTAATGCTTGGTAGAAGATTTTCTATTCTTCGAAACGGTCTGAGTTTCTTTTTCTCTATTCTTGTTGCTGTTATTACTGTTTTATTATTTCGTTTTCTATGAAAAGTGAACAATCATTTATGGGCATGCGATTCTTTGTAATTGTGGTTCTCGGTTATATTGTAGTTGCATTTTTTCGTTTTTCTACGATTGTATCTGCACTTTATATTGCAGTTTCACTATTGGTAAAAATTTTACCAGTTATGGGATATGTATTTTTTATGATGGTTTTAATAAATCTTTTTATTAGTCCAGAGATTGTTATTAAATATGTTGGTAAATCATCTGGATCGAAGCGATGGGTTGCGGCAATAGTGGGAGGTATTATTTCAACAGGTCCAATATATCTTTGGTACGCACTTTTAAAGGAACTTGCACAAAAAGGGATGAGTAAGGGGGTTGTTGCTACTTTTCTATATGCACGTGCAATAAAACCGTTTCTTCTTCCTTTAATGGTTTATTATTTTGGTTGGAAGTACACAGTAGTGCTTACTGTAGTTATGATTTTCTTTTCTTTTGTGCAAGGGTTTCTTGTTGAAAAGTTAACTGAGAAGTGAAATAGTATGAGTGTGAAAGTTGTTATTACTTCTGAAGGCGATTCTATAGATTCTATGGTTAGTACAGTGAGTGCGCGATCGTCGTATTTTCTTATTTTTGAAGAGAATGAGTTGGTGAAAATGATTAAAAATCCATTCAAAGTTGGTGGAGGAGTTGGGTTTGCTGTGGCATCGCTCCTAGCGGATGAAAAAGTAGAAATTGTCATTAGCCAGAATTTTGGTGACAAAATGCTTTTTGCGTTGGAAGAAAAAAATATTAAGTGGAAAAAGGTTGGTGCTATAAGTGTAAAAGAGGCATTGGATATATAGAGGATCAAGTTCAGTTTTTTGGATCAACAATAAAAGGTTCTATAGGTACTTGTCTTCTAAATTTAAGACCATGAAATCTTCTTGATCGAATCTTTTTCCATAAAGACTTTTCCCCTGATGCCTGTCTCTTTCTCAAATCCTTTGCAAAAGATATCTTTGGCTTGTGCGTGTTATTTTTTCATTTATTCCTGTAAAGATAATCTTGTATAAGACGATCATTTTTTAAAATGATCAGTTTTTCTGTTAAGATTCAATGTGAATATGGAAATTCCTTCTTCAGAGTGTCAGGATAAGGACGACAGGGAACTCGTACAAAAAGCTCTTAGGGAGATTGAATATTTTACATGCCTCTATGATCGATACGAGCAAAAATTACTCCGCTACATATTGCGTATATCTGCTTTCTCCTTAGCAGAAGCAGAAGAAGTCTTGCAGGAAGTATTCATAAAATCTTGGAGGAATCTCAATGATTTTGATCAGAGACTGAAATTTTCAAGTTGGATTTATCGCATTGCCCATAATACAACCATTTCCGAGTGGAAAAAGAAAAAGAGTTTTGGAAAAGACCGAGAACAGGATATGGATGAGGAGTTATTTTACAATCTTCCATCAGCTCTTAATCTTGAGGAGGAGGCAGATCGGCATTCTCAAATAGAAAATGTCAGAAAAGTAATAAATCTTCTGCCAGAAAACTATCGCGGAATACTGATTCTAAAATTCTTAGAAGAAAAAGATTATAATGAGATTTCCGATATTCTGAAAATGCCAATTGGCACTGTTGCCACTCGCATAAATCGTGCGAAAAAAGCCTTTATTAATACGGCTCAACGCAATAATATTTCTTTCACGCTATTATGAGTATACCTATGGATAATTCCGACAAATTATTGGATGCTATAAAAACGAGAGGGGTGACTCCGAAACCTCGTTGGCAATTCAAAACAAAAAATATTTTGTATTGGAGTGCGTATGGTATTTTTGTACTTTTGGGAAGTGTAGCCTTTTCGATTATTATATTTGCCTTTTTAGAAAGTGATTTTGATCTTCTGTCTTATTATCCACAATCAGTTTTTACATTATTGCTAAAACTATTACCCATATTCTGGATAATTTGCTCTATTCTCTTTATAGGTATATCGCTGTTTGGTATTCGTCATACTAAATTAGGATATCGATATTCTTTGCTATTTATTGTGAGCACAAGTATCGCAGGCAGTATGGTGTTGGGTGTGGCCTTTTTCTTTACTGGTGGGGCAGAAAAGATTGAACTGATTCTTGCCAATAATATTCGTTTGTATCGGAGTGTTGAAGAAAAGAAAATAGATCTTTGGTCGATGCCGGAAGATGGGTTTCTTGCTGGAAAAATTGTGACTGTGGGAGATAGAATTACAATTGAGGACTTTGTTGGTGAACAATGGAATATAGATGTGACAAATGCATTCATCCGTCCTGGAGCTTCAATAAAGATAAATGATTCTATAAAAATAATTGGCAAAATTGTAGATCGGTCCACATTTATTGCAGAAGAAATTCGCCCATGGGATGGGCGTGGGAATCAAAGAGGTCAACAGCATCGCAATTTGTAGTTTTTTTGAAAGAAATATATTCAAATGAAGTAATACTTTGTGGATGTCGACAATCCATATTTATATCATTTATTATTTCTTTCATTATTTATTATGAAAATACGTAACTACATCATCGGTAGCACTTTTGCATTCGCATTGGTTGTAGTGGCAACAGTAATTGCCGTACCTTCAGTATCTGCATATCAGGGAGATCCATTAGTTAAGGCCCCCAATCATTCGCCTGAAAGGCATGTGGCAATGACTGCTGCATTCGAAGCTAGAGATTATAGTGCCTGGAAGAACCTTATGGGTGGTCGTGGTGCAACAAGAAATGTTAATGAGAGCAATTTCTCTCGTTTTGCAGAAGCAAATGCTCTTG
>DAOWDW010000013.1 GCA_030638845.1 Candidatus Peregrinibacteria bacterium
ATTATTGGATAAATAAAACCAATTTTCTTAGAACAATACCTACACTTTCCTAAAAGGAATACAAAACTTATAACTGGGATTAAATCTCTAGCAAGAATTATTTTAGAACAATTAGTACATTTAGATCTCCCAGTTATTACTTTTCCCTTAGGTAATCTATAAATTAAAACATTACCAAAGCTTCCAAATACTAGACCAAGTACGAAGAAGAGAATGCCGACGTATGTGTTAAGGAAGATGATGCGAGAGAGAATAACATGAAAAATGCAGAATGCAGAATGCAGAATAAAAAATAATATTCCAGATTTTTACTTCTTTATCTTAATATATTTTACATTTTATATTTTCTATTTTTCATTTTAATACCGGCTCCTGCCCCAGCAACAACCATTAAACTAAGTATTCCAAATCCAGAATCTGGAAGCTCTGGAACACTATTCATTTCTTCTGCAAAAATTTCTTCCTCCTGAGTAGAAAAATCAACAGAATCTTCTGATAAATATTCTGTTATTTCTGGCTCATCTGTTTCTACCTCCTCTATTACCAATGGTTCTTCATTTTTCCATTCTTCTTCCCAAACCGTATCTGCTATCTCTGGCTCAATGGATTCAGCTGAAGAATATTGGTTTTTGGAGCCTGTTGCCTGTGCGATTGCACGAATTTGAGATTCTACTCTTCTTTTGTCATACTTGCTTAAATCTTTATCTGCAAATTCATTAGTTTGAGTATTTGCAATACTAGGATTCGAAATAAGCCATGCCGTAACTACTGGTGATCCATAATTATATGCGTAGTACACAACAAGGGCTAAAGAGCCTCCAATCACTGCTCCAGAAATCTGACGAAGAAGTATGGGGGTTCCTTGGGATTTTATATCTGTCTTTTTTGTAGATTGTTTTTTTGTTGCCATAATCAAATTATTGTACCACATGATTGCACTCATGTGAAGTATAATTGCTATTGGAGGACATATATAAAAATCTCGAATCTCGAAATTTGTCTTAGGATTTTTTTCTTAAAAGGCTAGTTTTCCATTTTTCCTCCTCAAATGGTTCTAATCTTTCTATATTGCAATTTAGATCTTCTTCTTTAACGCTTGGAGGAAATCTTTGATCATATCCTAAAAGTATTAGATTTGGACTAATAGCCCTAACAGGAGCCAAGTAATCGTGTTCATCTCCAAGTATTACTTCAAATTCTGGATACATGTCTTTTATTGCTTTTAAGCGAATATTTTCTGTTTGCGATGGCATATTTCCCTTTATTTTCTGTACTGATGAATCCCTTGCAATAACAACGAATATATTACCTTTCCCAGATGCACTATCTAGCACAAATTTATGCCCTAGATGTAAATTATCGAATGTGCCAAAAATCATTACTTTCATATAAATACAGTAGCACTTAATAACGTTATTTTAGAAATTAAAAATTAAGAATTAAAAATTCCTCACTAGAATCAATAATATCTAATCATCTAAATAAAATAATTATTTCAGATCTATTGCATACAAACTCTTCTCGTCCATTACATACAACTTTGTTTCATCTTCGTCTACATACAAATCTTGTAGCTCCCCAATTTCTCCTTCTAGTACATACTGCCTAATGTAATTTGCTTCTCCAGTTGCACCGCCATCTGTTACTACAACTATGCATTTGTTTATTGGATCTAAAATGTACAAATATCCATCAAATACTTTATATAATTTTTTAGCCCCACTTATTGCTCCCTCTGGTAGCTGTCTTACAACAAATGGTTTTGCTTCGCCTCTAAATAGCTTGGTTAATACTCCATCCTCGCTTAATACATATACATTACCATCTATAGCCATATCTAACCCCGTGCTTAAATCTCCATTTACATTATATTCAGTAGGGGATGAATACCGATTGCTAAACCTTTCATATTTATATATTTGATTATTCTCTGGGGAAAGTACGTATAAGAAACGTAAATATGCTTCTATATCTACTCCAGTTATCCACCCACCCATATCTTCTGTTTTCATAGGGGTTGGTTGACCAGATATCATTTCTATTAAGCTATTCCCATCTGTTTGATACACAATTGTTTGGTACCTTTCAAACTCTGTGGCATCTGAAATAAGTTCTTCATTGCTTACTTCTTTTGGATCTTCCAAGGCATTTAAAAGAATGTGATATGAATCCTGTCTATCGTATGCATAAAATTCTCCATCTCCCAGTCCCACCATCCCAATTGCTAATATATCTGATGTCTTTGCTGATATATTCACAATAGTACGAGGAGACAACCTAACAATATTATTAATTTCTTCAGATTTTGCTCTTATGCGACCAAGAAGATCATGTGCTTCTGTTCTAAATAATTTATTTTCGTTATCCATAACTTGCTTTGCTCTTTCTTCTGCTCGTTGCAGTAGTGCATTCGAAGAATCTACTTCTCCTGTTAAATATCTGTTTTCTGCAGTTTGAATATCTTGTTCAATGTCTGAAATTAATTGTTCTAATTCTATCTTTGTCTTACTTCTTTGACTATAGGATGTAAGATTTACCGTCGCCCAAATTCCTATGAAAACAACCAGTATCCCTGCCAAAAGAAGCAAATGCGCTTTCCTCTTTTTCTTTGGGTCTTTAAGGTCTGCAAGAAACAAAGTACTTTTATTTTTAATAGTATCTACTGCTTGCCCACTTTTTATCTTTTCTTTTCCTCCTGCATATGCCGAGGAAATCTTTTCTTGAATAATTGATATTGCTGCACTCCCCCTTGCCCTACTTCCCCTCCTAACATTTTTCTTGCGAGTCTTTGCAGTTTTAAGCGGTCTAGCTACCACTTGAGCAAATCCTTCCACATGGAAAGTGGCAAGGGCCGCAACTTCTTTTTCTGCTTCAAGAGCAACTTTAAGCTCTGTAAGAAGCTGGTCATCTCTTTGCGCTAGCTGTACTAGCTGTGCTGGTGTAAATGTTCTTAGGAGTCTTTGTGTACTAAATACAATTATATCTCGAGATTCCAATGCGCCACTAGCAATATGGACAAAGGCAGGAGTTGGCTTTCCCCGAGTATATTCTGTTATTTGGCTAGCGGATCCACCTCTAATTACATAGGCTTCTGCTCTTCCGGCATGCGAAACATGTAACACCTTATGCTCATCTAATATTGTAATAATCGCATGAACGTCGTTTACTTTTTTAGCAATTAGAAGGCCTTTTAATAGACCATTTAGCTCTTTTAACGTTCCATCTAATCTAGAGGCTGCTTCTCCATCTGTTTCTAATAATGAATTTTTTACAGTTGAAATAGCTTCTTTCTCCAATGTTTTTGCTCCTTCTGGAGTTGCATGAACCTGTAATAAAACAGCAACCGTTTCGCCTAAGGCAGAGGTAAAAGTTTGCGATATAACCTTCACATCATCGAAAGTTTTTGTCTGCCCAATTTTAACTTCTATATCCATTAGGAAAAAGGCTACCGTGCAGATGCTATTCGAGCAAGAAAGAAAGATAGGCAGACACTCGATTTTTATGGGAAATCTTGATCTTAAAAAAGTGAAATACAAATATTTAATTTAAAAATTTGTTTATTTGAAGCCATTTCTGGGTTTTCTTTACAAAAGAGATTGCTAATTTTACGAAGCTAGAGTAAACTTGAAGTTAGTAAAAGAAAATTTTAAAAATTATTACAATAAATTATTTACATGAAGAATGTTGGAGAGTGGCTACAAAAGGAACAGGTAAGTTCTGCAAAGCCAAAGAAACAATTTAATAAGAAGGTAGGAAATAAGAAGCCCTTCTATAAAGTCAATAATCACAGTGCATCACCAAAGCCTAAAGTTGCTAACCCTACTGGAAACAATCGTGGCAATTTAAGAATTTATCCTCTAGGAGGATTTGAGCAAATAGGAAGGAATTGCTTAGTTATAGAAGTTGATGGTGATATATACATTATTGATTTAGGATTGCAATTTCCAGATGAGGAAATGCTTGGAATTGATTATTTAATTCCAGATATCTCTTCTTTAAAAGGCAAAGAAAATAGAATAAAAGCTGTGTTATTTACACACGGGCATTTAGATCATATAGGTGCATCTCAGCATTTAATGAAACAATTGCATTTTCCTAAGTGTTACGGAACCAAGCTAACCATAGCCATGGTTAAAAAAAGATTGGATGAA
>DAOWDW010000084.1 GCA_030638845.1 Candidatus Peregrinibacteria bacterium
AAGTTAAAGAGGAATCTGAAGACACTAAAGAGCCTGAAGAGGAAAAATCAGAAGAAGAACCAGTAGTAGAAACAGCTAAAGAAAAAGTTAAAGAGGAATCTGAAGACACTAAAGAGCCTGAAGAGGAAAAATCAGAAGAAGAACCAGTAGTAGAAACAGCTAAAGAAGAAGTTAAAGAGGAATCTGAAGACACTAAAGAGCCTGAAGAGGAAAAATCAGAAGAAAAAAATGAAGCTTCTAAAAAGGAAGAGAAGGCAGAAACACCTGAAGAGGTAAAAGAAGATGAATCTTCTGCCGAGGAAACAAAAGAAGAGGGTGACAATGAGGAAAAAACCGAATAAGCTTTGATTGTATCTGCTACCTACGATTTGTTATGACTGACTCAGCTGCAAACAATACCGAATTGCCCGGACTTTCTTTTTTGCGTTTTACTCTAGAAAATATAGTTGAAGACAAAGATCAACTTGTAATAGAGTCTAAAGAAGATGATTTAGGTGTATTGCATATTGTTAGCGTGGGTGAGAATGATATGGGTAAATTAATAGGTAAAGCAGGACAAACAATTAAGGCCTTACGCACGCTTTTGCGTGTTATTGGTAGTACGTCTGCTAAGAGAATAAATTTAAAAGTATTAGAGCCAAATCTTGATTGATTTATAGCTCTTCCCCTTCTTCCCCCTTATCTGTATGTTAAGAGAACTCCTAGAAGACGCAAGTATTGTTGAAATTGTTTCAACGCTGGTTGCACTTGGATTAATTACAGCCACAATTTTGTCTCTTATTTATATAATATTTGGTGGAATAACATTTATTTTATCTGCAGGTAATGAAGAAAAAATAAAAAAAGCAGTCCATACAATCAGATTTGCAATTATAGGACTCTTTGTTTCTTTCATTGCCTTCTTTTTAGTTAGATTTATTACAAATCTATTAGATATTCCTTTTGAATTAAGCTTTTCTAATATAGTAGACCTAATGCGAGATATATTTACTGCATTAGAATAATAAAAAAACGTCCTATTTACATAAGACGCTTTAATATTATTTAAATTGTATTTATCCAAAAAGCATATACTTTTTTCTTTGGACTAAAGCTTGAAGTGCTCCAAGCATTCCAGTTAGTCCTACAAATAGCCCTCCTATTCCTACACCTGTAGGAGGTAAATCTGTAATAACATTTGTTTCACCAGTATATACACGTTCTGTTAATGAAATTGTATCCAATCCATTTCCACTTACTGTAACTACATTATTAAGTATTTCACCGTGTGGAACATTTCTAGCAACTTGAATTGTGTAATTAACTTTCCAAATTTCATTTGGTCTTAATTCAGGTATTCCCCATGTAATTGTGTCTTCATTCATTTTGCCATATGAAGAGCTAATTAGTTTCATGTAACGTGTATCCATACGATCTTTAACTTTTACGTGTGTGAAAGCATGATTTGTGTTATTTCTTAAAAAGATAGTGTAATTAATTGTATCTCCTGGTCTAACTTCTTGTTTATCCGCAGTTTTACGCAATGTTACAGGAGCAGAAATATTTTGACCTATCCCATTTCCTTTTGCCACTTCTGCTACGCGAGAAATATCCGAACTTAAGTTCCCCCGCACTTCAACACTATGTTGTAAAACTTGTCCAAGTGGAGCATCTCTTCTAATTCTTGCATCTATAAACAGAATACGATTTCCAAATGGACTAATGGTAAGTCCAGTCCATCTAACATTTTTTCCTGTCCAGTAACCTCCTTCACTTGCAGAAACAAATTCTGTATATAAAGGTAAAGCAGAATTTATATCTACTTCAGTTGCTAGCTCTCTTGTAATATTTTCCACTGTAATTGCATATCTAACTATATCTCCATTTCTAACTGTTTCATATCCATCAGATACATTTACTTTAAAATCTGTATCTAAGTGACCCAATTTTACGCTAGTTCTATCTGTTGCAAAACTTTCATTAGATGCAATTCTAACTTGTAATACAGTCGCATCTGCAGTATCTCTTTCTACTTGCGCAGTTAAGAAATATTCATGAACTTCCCCAGATTTAATTTCTGTTTCATCCCATTTAATATTTCTATTATCTTCATAAGGATGACCTGTAGCATGAATGAAATTTAATTGAGAAGAAAGAGTTGTATGCAAACTATATTTTTTAGTTTCTCCTTTTCTATTCTTAACAAGAATTCTATATGTAAGTTTTTCATTTGGTTCTGCAAATGCTTTTCCATCTGTTACTTCCATTTCTAGTGGATACTTGTTTTCTGTAAGTATTTCTTTAACTTTAGTGGTATCACTATTCTTTTTCCCATCTACTACAACCTCTGCAATAATTATATCGTCCTTTGTAGCGTTATTACTTACGGTTACATAAACATGAATAGTTTTTGTGTTACTTGGACGTACCAATACATTCTTCCATGTTACATAATTTCCTACTCTCTTTCCTCCATTACTAGAAGATGAAACAGTTACCTGCCCAGGTATTTTAAACTGTACATCTACTAGTTGATCTTTATTATGAGTTGAATTTAGTTCTATTGTGTAAGTTAAATTTTCTCCTTGTTTTATTTCTTTTGTTCCGTCTGAAATATTAACAAATACCCCAACTGCTTCATCTCCTTCAGTTTTATCTGTAAGAGAGCTACATCCAGCATCATCTGGATAATCTACGTCTCCATTTGCATTGTTATCTATGCCATCTGCACACTCAAAGGCAGAAGCCTTAATATTTTCTATTGCAAGTAAAAGTGGAGTTGCACTTGCAACAACTGCAAGCAGGGCTGTAAATGCTAACAGTTTTTTTAGCTTACCAAAGGTGTTTCCTTTATTTTCCATAGATATATAGGGTATTAAAAAGGTGGTTACTATAATACCTAAATATGGTTGTGTCAAGTATCAATTTGCTTAATTTGTTCTAATTATACTTGATAAGTATAGTTTACTAACTATATATCATAGATATGAATTCTAGCGATGAAATAAAAGTTATATTAACAGTTGAACATGGCTTATTACTGCGAAGTTGTGATAAATATGATGGTGCAGTATATGCTTCATTAAGAGAATTCGAATTAGTTTATGATAGTAATAGACTTGAATATTATTTAACTGTAGTTGGAGGATCATCTTTTTATGGTACTAAGAATGGTCCTATAATAATAATTGGATCAAATCAATATGAGCATGTAGGTAGCAAAATGGTTAGAGTTGTTGGAATCTAATTTGGAGTATTAAATATACTTAGTATTTAATTATTAATATATTTCTTATTAATTTTAATAGATGTGTAAGCAAGACCGATGAATACGAAACCAAGTACTATTAGTGCTAGAGACCAACCAAGCGAATTAGCAAAATATTTACCTGTTATGTAGCAAATATGAATAATTAGAAATAGTGTGCTAGCAATTAATATGCCTTTATTCTTCATATAAACTGATAAATACATACCTCCCGCAACAAGTAGAAAAAAGAGTAGTTTCCAAAATCCAGAATCA
>DAOWDW010000028.1 GCA_030638845.1 Candidatus Peregrinibacteria bacterium
AGTACATATTATTTATGCTGTTTGGAAACGAGGAACACCATTTGTAAAAAAATAATCAAGTAGTATTACATCAGAAAAAGCTCAGTTAATCTGGGCTTTTTCCTTGCGTTAGATATATGTAGTTTTAGACAATAGGCTTGTGTTACATTGTCACACATTTAAACATTCTTGTGTTACATTGTAATACAAAGTTCTAAAAAGCAGATATTTCTGTCTGTTTTTGTGTAACTTGCGCTATAGTGTGCGAGATATGGAAGAGATTACATATTTATCACAGTCTTTTTACAAAGATATTGCTTCTGCAAATGGAAAGCATGTACATGTAATTATGATTGCTACAAAGCCAGATATTATTAAACAGGTTCCTTTATACAATGAATTAAAGAGTAGAGGGCACGTAGTTGTTCTTGGTCATACAGGACAGCATTATGATGAAAATTTAAGTGGAGGAATGCTAAAGGAATTTGGTGTAGAGCCAGATTTTAATTTAAATGTTAGAGGATCTGCTTACGAGGTGGTAAGTCAAATTATTGGAAGATTGGGGTATGTATTTGCAGAGATTAAAGAGGGAGGGAAAATAGTTATTCCGTATGTTCATGGAGATACAACAACTGCAATGGCAGCAAGTAATGCAGGGTACTGCCATAGGTTTGCTTCGGTGCATGTGGAGGCTGGAATAAGGACTTTAACGCCAGCGTATGAAAAGTGCAGGATTGGAGATCCATCTAAATGGAGAGAGTTTCTAATGGATAGAAATAATTGGGAAAGAGGAAGCCAAGAGCCATTTCCAGAACAATTTAATACACGTTGTAGTGAAGCGGCTACAGGTATTCACCTTGCACCTGTAGAGTTAGATAAAGAATTTATGTTAAGTGAAGGATATGCGCAGGATCGTATATTTGTAGTTGGAAATTCTGTTGCAGATGCCCTTCGGCAAGCTCAGGGCAAGCTCGACGAATCAACGATTTTTGAAAGATTTCCACAGTTGGCAGACGGAAACTTTGTTCGTTTTTGTATCCACAGAGGAGAAAATTGCAGTAGCGAAAAACGTTTTCGTGCAATTTACGAAGCAATGAAATCACTTATTTTAGATGGAAGAAAAGTACTTTTTATTTCTTTGTTTAAAACAGAGTCCGCCTTAAAAGAATTTGGATTAAAAGAAGAGATTGATCAAATTGCAAAGGATTATAGTAATTTTGTTTATAGTTCCGTTTGGGCAGAGTATGGAGATGTAATTGCCGCAATGAATAAAGCTGCGGTTTGTGCAACCGATTCAGGTTCTATGCAGGAAGAGATGAATGTGCTTGGTGTGCCATGTGTAACACTTAGGTTTGGATCTGACAGACCAGAATCTGCTATTGCGGGTGGTAATCTTATTGCTCCTCCAGTAGATTCATCCATCATAAAATCACTTATAGAATATGCATGGAATAATAAAGAAATGAAATCTGCTCCTAAAATTTATGGAGAGAATGTAAGTGCGAAGTGTATAGACACAGTGGAGGAAGTACTTGCGAAAGGAGAGGTGTTTAGGGAAGAAGAGGAAAGACTGGAGAAATGAAGGAAATACGAAAATAAAGAAGCTGAAGAAGCTCCAGCCTCCGCTCCTAACGGAGCTACGACCGGCAAGAAAGAGTCTGAAGAAGCTATAAATATTTAATATATACGAGGAGCGCGATGCTTTTGCGCGAATGAAAGAAATGAAATTACAGTTTAATGTGCGATTAAAAAAGTGCTTGCAAGGTTTCTTGGGAGGTTCAGCGAACTGAGTGATCTCCTAGATATTTGCAAGCACTGGCTCCTCCATTTTTCCGTGTTTAAGGGCTCCAGAGTGGAACCTTCTAACTTTGATATTGGAGGAATGGAAGTACAGTATACTTGATTTTTTATCTGTCAATTTTTTTTAATCCCAAATTCAAATCTGAAACGCATAAAAATATCCTCTTTTGAGGTCTAGAACTCCTCAAGTACGGTAGAAGGGAACGCATTCTAACTCATCCCCTCCATACCGTATGGCATATCTTACCCGTTCTCAGCGAGGATCAGATTGAAATTTTGGTTAAAGCAGGAGAAGAGTGATTGCTCATCTTATTATTTATTATGTATATGTAAATATTCCTTATCATTTTTTGCACCTTTATTTCTCTATCTCTACAATTGTATACAATGATTCAAAAATTTCGCGAACGGTTAATTCTAATTCTTATTATTCTACTACCATTCCATGCGTTTGGAGTAACTGTATTTACAAAAATAATTAGAGGAAATAATCATGCCCCTTTACCACTTATCGCATTCTGGAAAGAGGCAATAATCCTTGTGGTTTTATCAATTATATTTCTGGAGTTGTTATTTTCTTTTAGAAAAATAAAATTAGAAGGTTCTTCACATTTAGCATCACTTAAATCAATTACAAATTTAGATATATTAGATAAATTAATAATTACATTTTTTGCATTGGCATTTTTGGTAACTCTTTTTTCAGAATCTAGCTTAAGAGCATTTGTTTTTGGTGCGAAGTATGATCTTTTTCCTTTGTTAATATTTCTAATGCTCAGAAGAGTTGCATGGTCTTCTAGCTTTTTTCCGAGAGTACTAAAAAGCATAGTTGCTGTTGGTTTGATTGTTGCGATATACGGAATAGTTAGCTTCTTTTTTCCTATGGGATTTTTTCGCTTTTTAGGTTTTAGTGATCTTCATTCTGTTTACAGTCCAAATTCTTCTCTTGCTGCCTTTCAACAAATTGAGAGTATGGGGCTTAGAAGAATTCAATCTACTTTTAGTGGACCAAATCAATTTGGTTTATGGTTACTTTTGCCTTGGAGTGCAGGTGTATTTGGACTTACAAAAGTATGGATGGATAGGGAAAGTTTTTTTGTAAGACTATTTAGTCCTAGTAGAACACATAATACTATTTTAGTTTTTTCAATATTCTTTGTTTTAACTACAGGTACTGCACTTCTTTTAACTTTTTCAAGAAGTGCATGGCTAGCAGCTTTCATACTTCTAATTTTCATTATTATTTTTCAGTATGATGGAGAAAGAGAAAGGCGCATTCTAGTTAGATCATCTGGATTATTCATTATTACATTTGTTGCACTTGCATTATTATTTCCTGCAGTTGTTTTAAGGGCAGATTCAACAAAAGATCATATTCTAAAACCTTTAAAAGGAGTTCAATCTATAATAAATAATCCATTTGGGCTTGGTCTTGGAGCTGCTGGTCCTGCTAGTAATAGAGTTAGTGATGCATGTGTATTTTTGGAAAAAGGTGCAAATACTTCTTGGGCTGTAGATAGACCAGAGCTTTGTGTTTTTGCTGGGGATATTCAAATGCAGCCACTAGGTAGAGTTTGTAGTTGTCCGTTTGTTGTAGAAAACTGGTATTTGCAAATTGGTGTAGAGCTTGGGATTATTGGTCTTATTTTATTTTTATCAATAATTATTACATTATTAATTAAATTGAAAAGACAAAAGGGAACAGGAGTATTTATGGTTTTTTGTGCATTCCTTGGTGTTTGTTTGGCGGGTATGCTTTTGCATAGCTTTGAGGATGCTGCAGTTGCTTACACCGTTTGGATTCTTGCGGGAGTGGGACTGGGTGCTAAGAAGAAAGAAGTTACTGTTGCTGATTTATTGATGGAATAGTTCATTATTAGTTATTCTTATTACTTCACTGCTTCAGTGCTTCACTGGTACACTGACTTTATGAACGAAGTCTGTAAATCTGGCAGTATCGTCATATTGGATTTTGGTGGTCAATATGCGCATTTAATTGGAAGTCGCATAAGACGTGCTGGTGCATTTAGCCAAATATTTGAAGCAGAAACTCCTGCACAATTACTTAAAGATGCTTCTGGAATAATTCTTTCTGGTGGTCCACAGAGTGTTTATGATTCAGAAAGTCCACAGGCGGATTCTGAAATATTTAATCTCGGCATTCCAATTCTTGGAATTTGTTATGGACTTCAGTGGATGGCGAAGACTCTTGGAGGAGAAGTAAAATCTGGGGGTGTTAAAGAATATGGAAAATCAAAATGCAAAATGCAAAATGCAAAATGCAAAATAATTGATAAATTACCTAATGAAATTATAGTATGGATGTCACATGGAGATGAGGCAGTAGTTTTACCAAAAGGTTTTGAATTATTTGGTACATCAGATTCATGTAAAAATGCTGCATTTGCAGATGAAGACAGAAATTTTTATGCCGTTCAGTTTCATCCAGAAGTTACACATACGCAATATGGTGATCAACTTTTAAAAAACTTTGTTTCTATTTGCAATCCTGCGCCGTGGTCTATTGCTAGTTATACAGAGGAGATATCTAATCAAATAAAAAAAGAAGTAGGAGATAAAAAAGTATTTATGCTTGTTTCTGGTGGAGTGGATTCTAGTGTTGCTTTTACCTTGCTAAATAAAGTATTGGGAACAGACCGAGTACAGGGACTTTTAGTAGATACGGGGTTAATGAGAAAAAACGAAGTAAAAGATGTTTTAAATGCATTTAATAAACTTGGCATAACAAATTTGTATTCAGAAGATGCTTCTGAAGAATTCTTCTCTAATTTAAAAGATGTTTATGACCCCGAGGAAAAAAGAAAAATAATTGGGCAAACTTTTTTAGATGTTCAAAAACGAGTTAGTACATCAATGAATTTAAATATGGAAGATGGTTGGTTACTCGGTCAAGGAACAATATATCCAGATACCATAGAAACAGGAGCTACCAAGTATGCAGATAAAATTAAAACGCATCATAACCGTATAGAATCTGTTCAAAAGATGATTGATGCAGGGGAAGTTATTGAGCCTCTAAAAGATTTATATAAAGATGAAGTTAGGGGACTTGGGCAGGAGCTTGGATTACCACATGATTTAGTTTGGCGTCATCCTTTCCCAGGACCGGGGTTGGGTGTAAGAATTCTTTGTGCAGAAACTCCCGAGCAAGTCTCAAATGAAGTATCAGATGATAGTAAAGTTCAAGCACTTCCAATCAAATCAGTAGGAGTTCAAGGTGATGGAAGAACTTATCGACATGCTCAAGTACTTTATTCCGATGATCGAATTCCAAACAAATCTCATTATGGTGCTGCTGTTGCTGCTGTTAATGCTTTAGTAAATATTAATAGAATAGTTTTTTGTACTTCCCATTCGAAGCCAGTTGATTTCGTATTTACATCATCTTTTACAACAAAAGAACGAGCAGATTTACTAAGAGAAGCAGATGCGATTGTGCATGAAGAAATGGTTACTGCAGGACTTTATGAGAAGATTTGGCAGTTCCCAGTTGTACTTTTGCCTTTTGGAGAAAACGAGGGAAATCAATCTATAGTACTTAGACCTATAAATTCTACCGACGCTATGACTGCAAATGCTGTAATCCTTCCTGAAGATGTTCTTAAAAAAATGACAGATAATATTTTAGATCTTGAAGGAATAGATATGGTATTTATCGATCTTACAAATAAGCCACCGGGGACTATAGAATGGGAGTAGAAGAATGCAAAATGCAAAACACAGAATGCAAAATAATTCCCAATAAAGAGTAGCCAAGCTGGCTGTGGTTATTTAAGAAATGCGAAAATAAAATCAATGAACACAATGAAGCAATAAAACAATGAAGCTGAGGAGTCTGAGGAAGCTATAAATATTTAATATATACGAGGAGCGCGATGCTTTCGCGCGGATAAAAGAAATACGAAAATAAAGAAGATGAAGGAGCTGAGGAGTCTGAGGAAGCTGAAGAAGCTAAAAACATATATAACATATGCGCATATGTTATATATGATTGAAAAGAAGAAATAAGTAATCAATTATATGGGATGTTGATTATTTCTGAGAATTTTCTCCAGACAATTTTCTCCTGACCCAAACTGGGGCTTAGTATACTAACCTACTTTAGTTTAATTGACAGATAACAATAAATCTGTAGAATTCATACATGTTTGGATCCAAATTAACCGCTGGAACAGCAAGAAGACTTGTAGAATGTGATTTACAAGATCATAAAATGCAATTTGTAGAAAAGGCAATAGATAACAGACAAAATGTACAAAATATGCCAGAGAAGATGAGGCGAAATTTTATGCGTAGCATTGCAGCTGCTGTAATGATGGATGCTTTAAATGAAAGAAACATAGAAAGAATTGGGTCAGATCTTCATTTAGACTTTGTTTTTTCTGTTATAAGTGTTGAGTTAGAGAATATTGATATTCCTGTATCGGATGGTGATGAATTTAGATACGAAAAAGGGCATATTTATCATATTGCTGAGGCTCAAAGAATTAGAATGACTAAATTTATTAGGGATGAATTAGATCTTTTGGAAGACGAATTGCCAGTTCCAGAAATTGAAGAAGCCGTAGCAAGTGTAAAACTTGAATTTAATCAACTTAGAGATGTTTTATGGCCTTCTCTTGTAGCAAAGTGAAAATCTATTAAGTTAAATGTGTCTACTTAATAATATGTAACATTCTTCTCTTAATTCCGTTTTATATAGAGTATACTTCCACTTCCTATGAGTTCTAAAGATTTTAGCGAGGATGAGCTACAAAAGCTTGTACGGTCGGCGCAGAGCGGTGATACGGAGTGTTTTGGGAAGATTTATGACCTATTTTTTGACCAAATTTACCGTTATGCATCTTTTCGTGTGCCAGATGAAATGGCAGAAGATATTGTGGCAGATATATTTGTGAAAGGATGGGAGAAAATACATAGTTATAAGTCAAAGAAAAATGTTCCATTTGGTGCTTGGCTTTTTAGAATTGCACGTCATAGCGTAATAGATGCATATAGAATGCAACAGGAGATAGAAGAGGTACCCGAAGATATAGTAGATTCGGATGAATTTAATCAGGCAGATTCTCTTGTTAAGAGGACATATCTACTTAAAACCGTTCGTAAGGCTTTGCGCGAATTACCACAGAAACAAAGGGAAATATTGGAGCTTTCGTTTATGGCAGAACTTCCTAATTCAGAGATTGCGAGGGTGCTAAATATGCGCGAAGGAGCTGTAAGAACAATGAAATTTAGAGCACTCCAAAAGCTAGAAATCCTACTTCCCACCGAAATGCGAGAAAATATGTAACATTACACCTATTCCTCCGTTTAAACTATTGCATCAAACTATGTTTTCAGAAGAATTTCTCCGTCGGCTTTCTAAAGAGATAAAGGCTCCACGTACTACAAAAGCACGTATTCGTGCGGGTATTATGCATTCTTTAAACGAAGAATGTGGATTTTTAAGTTTAGAATCTATTAAAAAACGTGATTCTTCTTTAGTTAAAACAAAAAATCGAATTTGGGAAAAGGTTTATGCACGTATTTCTGCACCACAGGCAGTTTCTGCTTTTGGGAGAATTAAAGTTTTGTTAACTCCAAGTGAGTTTCTTAAAAAAGATTCCTCTTTTCATTTAAGTTTGAAAAACATTCCACAGGTGCTTCCTGCTGTTTGGCCTCAAAGATTTGTAAAATTAACTGCAACATTTGCACTTCTTGCAATTGCTGTGCGTATGACTCCTTTCCTATTTTTGCCTTCTCATACAGTTGCAGATTCATCGGTCATGTTACTGCCTACTAGGGGAGAAGTTTCTATTTCTATTGGAGGACTTTGGCAGCCTGTAACCGAAGAAGTTGTACTTGCACCAGGCACAATGTTTAGAACTCATGCAGGTGAAGCTAGTATTCTTTTTCACGATGATGGCGTTATTCGCTTGGCAGAAAATACAACTGTTGAAATATTAGATACCGAAGATAGATCTAAGCCTTCTTCATTAAATTCATCTCCAACGATTTCTATTTTAACAGGTAAGGTATGGGTACAGGGACTGATCCCTTCTCATGTTAGTGGTATTACAGTTTCTGCTTCTCATGGAATGGTTACAGTGAATGAAGGTAGTGTTCTTATTAAAGAAGACAATATAGTAGATATAGCAGTTTATAATCGTAGAGCTGTTGTATCTTATGAGAATAATGACATAGTTCTTGTTGCTGGTGAGCGAACACAAATATGGGAAGGTAATGTTCCTTTAATAAAGAAAATTCAAGATAGTCGTTATGAAGAAGGATGGGAGAAACAAAATTTAGAGCGAGATGCAGTGCATAGGAAAGAAATCGCACAGCTCCAACAAGAACGTAGAGCTTCTCGTGCTGGTATATTGCCAACCTCTGCTTTGTATCCTGTAAAGAGGGTGGCGGAAAAAGTAGATGTCTTATTAACATTTGGATCTGAAGCTAAAACACAGAAACGTATAGACCAAGCAGAATGTAGGCTAGATGAAGCTGCTGCGCTTTTAAGTGAAAATCAAGACCAAGATGCTGAGCAATATATTACAGAGTATATAGATGCACTTATTGCTCTTTCAGATGGAACTTCTGAAGAAGGATTTACAGATTTGCTACTTCAAAATTCGCTTATAACGTCTAGTACAGACATAGCTGCCGCTCTTCCAGATGACAATAGTTATCTTTTAAAATTAGCTGTGTTAGAAGCTAGTGTTGCACTTGGTAACAATAAAAATTCATATGAATTAGAAGCAATACTTCTAATGGATTCTTTAACATCTATTAACCAATTAATTAAGAAAGAGGAGTGGCAGGTAGCATATGACAATTGGATTAAAATCCAGTCATCTCTTGATTTATTTAAGCAGCAAGAAGATTTACTTCCTGTTGATGTACGCAAAGAAACGATTGCTCTTCTTGAAAGCTTTGCTCAAATAGCTAAGGAAAATGAGCAAGGGTTTGCAGGCATAGATGCTGATTTTGTAAATCAAGTTGTTGTATATCTCCCAGTAGATTCTAAAACTTCGGATACAGTATCTATTTTAAGTGAAGAGGAAATAAGTAGTGTTGTAAGTGGTATTCGAGAACGTATTTTTGTTTATCATATGCAACGATCTCGCTTAAACCAGCTTATTTCAGAGCTTAAAGCATTGGAGGGGCATCCTGAAGAAGGTCGTGTACTAAGACGTTTGTATACAGAACTACCTTACGGTCCAGAAAATTTCCCAGAGAGAATTCAGAAAGAGATTACGAGGCTTAGGTGGGAGAAGGCAGTAGAAATATAAATAAAACAATGAAGCAATAAAACAATAAAACCATTCGACTAGCTCATGGTAAACAATGCGCAAGCGATCAACAAAGCGTTATTCAGTATTTCATTGCTTTATTTCCTAGTTCTTTCCTTGATTTCCTCCTGTTTATTCCGTAGTTTCTTTGCATTATGTATACCTTAGCAGAATTAAAAGTTGGTCGTGCCGTTAGAGTAGATGGTGATCCATTTATCATTACTTCTTCTCAGTTTAGTAAACAGGGTCGTCAAGGAGGTGTAATGGCCACCAAAATGAAAAATCTAAAAACAGGTGCTGTAGTTCAGCGTACTTTTCAAGGGAATGATAAAATAGAACCTGCAGATGTAGGATACAAGAAGGTTCAGTTTTTGTATGGAGATGGGGATGCATACACATTTATGGATTTGGAGAGCTTTGATCAGTTTGATTTAAAAGCTGATTTTTTAGGTGATGCTACTTTGTATTTAAAAGAAGGACAGGAATTAGATGCTCTTGTATTTGAAGATACTCCAATAGGTATTCAACTACCTGCAAAAGTAGAAATGAAAGTAGTAGAAACTATTCCAGGCGTAAAAGGGGATACAGCTTCTGGCGGAAACAAACCTGCACTATTAGATTCTGGTATGAGATTGAATGTTCCTCTTTTTATAAACGAAGGAGATATTGTAAAAGTTAATACTGCTACTGGGGAATATATGGAAAGGATTTAAAGAAATGAAAAAAATAAATATAAACAAAACCATTAGAGCGTCCTTCCGTGGGCGCATTTGAAGAAGATAAAGAGTCTGAAGAAGCTGAGGAAGCTGGAGATAATTGAGAAAAATCAATAAATCAATAAATCAATAACCAATAAGCTAAATTCTGATTATTA
>DAOWDW010000012.1 GCA_030638845.1 Candidatus Peregrinibacteria bacterium
TGGAAAAGTTAACACAGATGAATTTACAATGGGTGTTAGTACAGAAACATCTTGTTATGGAGTAACCAAAAACCCGTGGGATACTTCTCGAGTTGCAGGAGGAAGCTCTGGAGGCTCTGCAGTAGCTGTCGCAGCTAATGAATGCATATTTGCTCTAGGAACAGATACTGGAGGCTCTATACGCCAACCTGCAGGTTTTTGTGGATGCACTGGCATGCGTAACACTTACGGAAGAACAAGTCGTTATGGAGTTATGAGTATGGCAAGTTCTTTAGATACCATTGGCTCACTCTGCAAAACCATAGAAGACATGGCAATAGTATTAGAAACCATTGCTGGAAAAGATTCGCTTGATGCAACAACGTCTAATAAACCTGTACCAAAATATATAGATGCTTTAACAGGTGATATAAAAGGCATGAAATTTGGTATGCCAAAGGAATATTTTATAGATGGAATGGACAGTGAAGTAGAAACTGCAATTAGGGCAACTGTTGATGTATTTAAAAGCCTTGGCGCAACGGTAGAAGAAATATCTTTACCTCATACTAAATATGCAGTCCCAACCTATTACATTCTCTGCCCTTCTGAGGTTAGTTCTAATATGGCTCGTTTTGACGGAATAAGATTTGGTCATACGGAAGAAGGTGCAGAAGACTTAATTGATTATTATCACAAAGTAAGAACTTCGGGGTTTGGAGATGAAGTGAAACGCAGAATAATGGTAGGTGCATACGCACTTTCTGCAGGGTATTATGATGCATATTATAGGCAAGCGCAGAAAGTTAGAACGCTTATAAAAAAAGATTTTGAAAATGCTTTTGAAAAAGTTGATGCAATAATTGCCCCTGTTTCACCAACACCTGCATTTAAAATTGGTGCACATGAAAATGATCCAGTTGCAATGTACTTAGAAGATATTTTTACAGTTTCACAGGCAATGGCAGGTATTCCTTCACTATCTCTTCCGTGTGGATTTTCTAAAGATAATCTTCCAATTGGATTACAGATAATGGGCCCACAATGGGGAGAAGAAATGATACTTCGAATAGGAAATGCTTATGAGAAGGTTACGGAGTGGCACGAAAGAAATGCGATATTGTAAAGTAGAGGCGCAACACTTTGCGCCTCTACTTTATTCCTTCTATTTTCGCATTTATTTTATCTCTTTAATCTGTTGCCCCTGCCACTAACGCTTCTATTTCTGTACTCGATAACGCACGATTATAAATACGAACTTCGTCTACAATACCTGTAAAAAGACCATCTGAATTTGATGTCCATTTCCCAATATAGTGAGGATAGCCGTAATCATAAATTGCACCATATGCATCACTCTCGACACTGGGTACACCATCTAAATAAACTATTGCTTTTCCTGTATCATCTACAGTTGCAGCAACATGATACCATTGATCTGCTGAAGGAATACTGGATCCATATGCACTTCTTTGCGCACCACCTGCCCTAAAACTAAAATGTAATTGTTGACTACTTCTAACATTAAAATACGGAAGCATTTCCCCCATAAACATATTAAATGTGTCTGGGAAACCTGTTGGGTATATCCAAGCTGAATAAGTAAGTCCATTCGTATAATCAAAATTTGAACTGTCTGGAACTAAAATATGTCTATCGCTTGTACCATCAAATCGGATACCGCCTCCAACATTTCCTTCTGCCCATGATGGCGAATTTTCAAGCGTTCCATTTTGCCCTCCTCCAGTTAAATCAAATGCGGAAGTGCCCATTTTCTCGTGCATTGACCAATATCCAACTAAATCGTTCCATAAACACGTTGTAAGACCTCCAATTTCTTGAATTCTAGAAGAAACAACATAAGGGCGACCATCTTCATCTTTGTAAATTTTAAAACCAGAATGATTCGTACATGGTTCTCTATCATCTTGAGGAATAGAAACTATGTAATCTGGGGTCAAAGCATCTATATTTATACATGTAGCATGTGAAATACCTTCTTTGCATATTGGTCTTGCGGCATCCACTTCTCCAACTTTGATTTCACTTCCACCAGGTAATTCTCCTTCTTCAATAAAATATTGTGACAGGGCATCATTTAACTCTCTTGCCGTACTATTTCTTTTTGCATCTCTTGCTTTTAATAATTGCTCAGCAGGATTTACTGCCACTACCACAATACTAGCAAGAATTCCTATTATTCCAATAGTTATTAATAACTCCATAAGAGTAAACGCCTTTCTGGTACTTCTATTAAACAAGATAAAATTGATTAGTAACAACTAAATCATATCACATAAATTATAATATAAAATCAACTAATCTATTGCGCCATCCACAAGCATTGCCGCCTCTTCTAAAGATATTGCACGGTTATAAACGCGTACCTCATCTATGTATCCACTATATTTTCCTGTGCTTCCCCCACCAATATAAACATCATTGGTACTGGCAACTGCGGCTGCATAACTTGCTACGCCAAAGGTATCCTGTGCCCCATCTACATACCAACTCAAAGTCATATCTGTAAGATTTCTTACAATGCATGCATGTGTCCAATTATTTTCGCTTACAACCGCAGAATTGGATGCAAAACTTTGTGAGGGACTTGAGTTTCCTCCATTGGTTCCATAGTAATATGTAAGACTGCCATTTGTTTCTTGTATTATGCTCCCTTCGCCTCCATATGCTTTTTCTAATACAGACTTTCTTGATGCAAGAGACAAAGGATAAAGCCACATACATATAGACTGGTCTCCTGTAATTTGAAGAATAGCAGAATTTGCAATTGATATTTCTTTAGTACCATCAAAAGAAATAGTATTACCATGCATTCCTTCTGGACGTGATGCAGACTCATTTAGTGTCCCCACATTAGATCCGGAAGATAAATCTCCAACTAAACTTCCTGTGTTTTCATACATAGGCCAATACCCAGCGAGCCCATCCCATAAACAATCTCTCATGGTTCCTTGTTCATTTAAGCGCATGGAAATAATAATTGGACGTTTATCTTTATCTATATACGCTTTGTATCCTGAATAGTTTGTACAAACCTCTCTATCGTCATATGGAAGATCCGAAATATAATCTGGCGTAACATCATCTACGTTTATACAAGAACTATCATCAGTAACACCATACCTACAAAATGGACGAGCGCCATCTAAATTTCCTATCCTAAATTCTCCTTCGTTAATTACCCTATTGTATTCAATCATGTATTGATGAATAGCACTCTGCATTTCTTTGCGCATGCTTAAGCGTTCTGTGTCTCTAGCTTTAAGAAGCTGTTCGGCAGGTCGTATTGCAAGCATTACAACACCAAGCATTATACTAATTATTCCAATAACCAAAAGAAGTTCTATAAGAGTAAAAGCATTCCGTTTTTTTATGAATAAAGACATATAGTTAGGATAGCAGATTTAAAAAGAAATAAAAGAAATGAAAGAAATACGAAAACCCCAAAGAGACCCCTTGGGTTAAAAGAAATAAAGTAGAGGCGCAAAATTTTACGCCTCTACTTCACAATATCGTATTTCTTTTATTTCTCTGGGACTTCCATTACCTCCACCTCATGTCCCGTTGCTTTGAAGAATTTTTCCGCTTCTGCATGCGCAATAACTAGTGTTGCAGTATTTATAAGTGGATGCCACTGTATACTTTCTGCCTCCCAAACTGACGTATCTATAATTAGTCTAACTTTATGACTTGGATCATTAATTAATGCTAAAGCAGTAACAGATCCTGGCTCTACACCTAAATATTCTTTTAGCATTTCTGGTGAGCCAAAACATAAATCTTTTTCATTAAGTAGTCTTCCAAGCTCTCTCATATGTGCTCGTTTTTCATGCCCAACCACAACTAGTATTGGTTCTTTTTTCTTCTTTGCATGAATAAATAAATTTTTTGTATCTGCACCTGGAAGTTTTAAATTTAACGCTACAGATTGCTCACATGTAAATACTGCAGGATGATCAAATCTTTCATAGGAGACACTGTGGTTTTCTAAAAATTCTTCAATACTTGGCATATGTAAATGTTAGCACAATATGTAAATTTGATAATTAATTCTCTATATTTAGATATTTATTCTAAAAATATTACTTGTCTTCCTTGCGCAAATAAGACAAATATTTATATACAAACTTTAAAATATTGGAGCTTTATCTTATTTTTAGATAAAATCTAATTCATGAAAGAATTTATAGATAAATACTACAAATATATACGCCCTTATCGATTTTTATATGGCTGGGCAAAAGATTTTCACAGCAAAGCAAAATGCTCCACCCGCGCAAAAGAATGGGAAGCAAAAGGATTTAAAAATGCAAAGCTAGATATTTGCGGAGGTAGAAATCCATATAATCCAGAGGAGTTTTTGAATGTTGATATTGTTAATTTCCCAAATGTAGATCTTGTTTTTAACATAACAAAAAAGTTTCCTATAAATGATGGAATCATAGAAGAAATTATATCTGTAGCTACCTTAGAACACCTAAGACCTGTACATGTTTCCCATGTAATAAATGAGTTTTATAGAGTACTAAAACCAAATGGTCGAGTTAGAATTTCTACTCCAGACATAGAAGCAATAGCAAAAGGAATAATAGAAAAAGATGACTTTGATATAATTTTGCAACATCTCTTTGGAAAATATAAAAGCAATGCCACAGAAGATTTAGACCTTCATAAATCCATGTTTCCTTCGGAAATGATGATAGAAATGCTTGAAAAAGCAGGATTTAAAAATGCAAAACGTATTCCTATGAATTTAGACCTTCATGATGAAAGGTACAATTACTTAATAGAGGCATGGAAAGAGTAGTTGGCTTATTGGTTTGTTAGTTTTTAGTAAGTTGTATTTCTTTAAATTAATACTTTTCTGCTAATATAAGCCAAATATCATTTGTCGCATTTACGCAAATGCGACAAATTGAACAATAAGAATAATATGATTAATAAATAATTTTGTATTAAAATCTTGCGACAAAGCACTTAGAAAAGTAACGTACACAAAGCAAACACCTTGGTCTTCGCCCTTCAGCCTTCGCTAAAGCTATGGTCGACAGAGCGAGGGTGGGCAGCAGTTTGCAACTTCGCTTTGGTAGCTAATGACACAGCCACCATATAAATCATTCACACCATGGGGATGTAGCTCAGTTGGTTAGAGCGTCCGCCTGTCACGCGGAAGGTCGCGAGTTCGAGTCTCGTCATCCCCGCCATTCATCAATATGTAGTAAGCGGTAAGCGTTCGGTTTTGGGCGCTTTTTTATTTTGTCTTAAAAAAGTTTAGGAATCTTTACTTTTCCTCTTCGTGTATGTTCAAGAGAATAAGTTCCATTGAGTTTCTTGAAAGGACTTCTACAATCTGTAAAAGGAGTGAATTTTTCTTAACTCCCTAAAAACCCCTATTGCTTTTTTGGATATTTTTGGATAAAATATGGATATTATGCAGATGCTTAAAAAGATTGATGGATTAAAGGCAAAAATAGATACTTTTCGACCGTTTAGTAAGGAACTCCTAACGCCATGGCAAGAAAGACTTCGAATAGACTGGACATACAATAGTAATGCTATTGAAGGAAATTCATTAACATATGGTGAAACAGCATTTTTTTTACGTGAAGGATTAACATCAGAAGGAAAACCCTTAAAAGATTATGTTGAAGCGAAAAATCATGCGGAAGCAATAGATTATTTACATGAAATTGTTCTTTCTAAACGCATGATTACAGAAAGTTTTATTAAAGAACTTCATGGACTATTATTACGTGAAATTGAAAGCACAGTTGCAAAAGGATCAAATGGAAAACTTATCCACAAACCTCTTTCTTCTGGTAAATATAAAACTAGACCAAACCATGTTCTTACGCTTTCTGGTACTATTCACAAATATACGGAACCGATAAAGATACCCGATGAAATGCAATCTCTTCTTGTATGGCTAAAAAATAATAAGATGCATCCCGTAAAAAAAGCTGCGCTCTTTCACTATCGTTTCGTGTGTATTCACCCCTTCGATGACGGCAACGGTCGTATGGCTCGACTTCTAATGAATTTAATACTTATGCAGGAAGACTATCCACCATGCGTTATTCATAACACAAAACGAAAAGAATATCTTAAGAATTTAGAGCATTCAGATGCTACGGGATCCACCAATGAATTCCTTGATTTCATTTCAAATGAACTTATTGAAACGCAGCAGATTATGCTAAAAGCTTTGCAAGGAAAACCATTGCCTTCCGTCCCAGACGAGAAATTGCATAGAGATGAACGTAGAAAAATTATTATAAAAACTATTGGCAACAATACATTCTCTATCAGCCAAATTTCCAACCGTTTGTCACGCATTAAAAGACCAACATTAAAAAGTGATTTAAGTGCTCTACTTCTAAATAAAAGTATTAAGAAGAAAGGTGTTGGAAAAGGTGTTGTGTATTATCTATAAAATTTTCGCTTCCTACTCCACATACAAAAGTGGATTTTTCTTAACTCCTTTTAAGCGAACTTCGAAGTGAACATGTATACCTGTTTTACCATACACAAGATAAGTATTTTCATTACATCCATGGACTTGAGCCGATTTTATTTGGGGGAAGTCCTGTATACCAAACCAAGGTGAACACATAGAGCCAAAATAATAAGTAGCCAACCACGAAGAGTAATAAAAAGAAAAGAGTACTATTGTATATTTTTCGCGGAACGATTTTTACCACGATCAATCCCGCCAAAAGAATCAGGAAAGGTTCACTGAAAAACCACAGCATACCACCCCAAGAACCAACACATATTACAATGAAACAAAAAAACAAAAGATTGTTAAGAAGGAGTTTTATTCATTTATTCTGGAATTATAATTCCAAATACGTTATAATTAGACGATATAGTTTGAATAAAAAAATAAAATATATATAATATGAACTCTTTTCTAAACACAATAGATATGTGGATTGCTAAATTATTCTCTGGCTCACGCTCTGTAGAGGATGAAGTCCTTAAGGAATTGCCTGATAATGTCAAATTTGAATTAAGAGCCGAATTTGATGATGATAGCAATCTTGTAATTTATGCATTTGCACCAAAGCACGAAGGTTTATTTACTGAAGGAAAGAATTTTGATGAAACTATAAGCAATTGTTGTGATGCTGTTCTGACATATTTTGATGTTCCAAAAGAGTATGCGAATCTAATTGAATATGACTGCTGTAAAAGTGATCCTCAATCTTCGATTATTAAATCGGAAGAAGAATCTTCACTGAAACATGTAGTTCTAAGTAAACATTTAGCATGTGCCTGATTTTCCAGAAATTCCACAGGCAAGATTAGTTAAAGCTTACCTACTCCACATACAAAAGTGGATTTTTCTTAACTCCTTTTAGGCGAACTTCGAAGTGAACATGTATACCTGTTTTACCATACACAAGCCCTGTATTTCCCATGTCAGCAATTTTAGAACCTCTCTCTGCACGATCGCCCTTTTTAACATAAAGCTTTTTATTATGAGCATATAACGTTACAAGACCATTACCATGATCTATTTCTATTACATTCCCATATCCACCATTCCAGCCTTTGCTTGCTCTAATTACAGTACCTGCTTCTGCAGCATATATATTTCCTCCTCCGCGTTCTTGAAGATCTAAAGCGTAGTGTCCTGCATGTGAATACTGAGTAATAAAACAATCTGCACTACATGGCTTTTGTAGTACTCCACCTGTTATATCTCTTGAAGGTATTTCTTCTGCAGTTTGAATAACAACTGGTGGTGTTACATCTGGAATATCATCCCCGACAACAACTGGTTCTTTTCCGTCTGGGATTTCTTTATCTGATGAACTTGGACGCTCTGCAGAGGCAACCACTGTTGGCTTTCCAATTATAGGTCTAGCCCCTGGGATAATAAGATCTTGTCCTGCAAGAATATACTGACTTTCAAGATCATTCCTTTCTAAAATATCTTCTGTGGTAATTTCGTAAAGCTCTGCAATTCGTGAAATAGTTTGCCCACGAGAAACCGTATGAATCACACCATCAACAGGTAGAATTAAAAGCTCATCTCCTGGGTGAATAGCATCTCCGTTTCTCAAATTGTTTGCCCAACGAATTGTATCTACTGCAATACTATATCTCTCTGAAAGTTTTTCTAAATTCTCTGCATCTTTAACAATGTGAATACGACCTTTTGTATATGCACGTCTTGCCCCGTAATTTGTTAGCATAGATGTTTTCATTAAAAAACCATCTTCAACAAGTAAAAATTGCTTTGGTACAAATTGTGTTTCTTCTAATGCTAGTGCTGCCTTTGGAATATACGGCGGAAGTAAGGAGCCTACTACAAGCACGGCTATGCAAATCACGCGAACGCGTATAGAAATCCAAAGCCTAGTGTTGTTAGGTGAAAAACTCACAGGATATTATGATACATCGGCCACAACCGTTTTGTCTGGCAAAATAATATTTAGAATTTCTTTCATATCTCCGTACCTATCTAGAGAATGTAACATTACTACCAAGTATGATTTGCTTTCTTCTTCAACTACAGAAATTAAACACTGCCCCGCGCCTATAGTTGTTCCTGTTTTTCCTGCAATTATTGCGTTGTCTCCATGCATCATTACATGTGTATGAACAAGAGAGATAGGCTTTCCTTCTATTGTCCAAACGGTTTGTGACCTCCGTTTCATTCTAGATGATATTTCTTGCTTCCCAAGAGCATACATAACAAGCCATGCCATATCTTGTGGCGTAGACCATTGCACTGGGTCATCTAATCCAGAAGGATTTGCAAAAGATGTACTTTTAAGCCCTAAAGTTTGAGCACGAGAATTCATTTCTTCTACGAAGAAATCTACAGATCCACTGTGGTAAACAGCCAATATATTTGCAACATCATTTCCAGATGCAATAAGTAATCCAGACAGTAAATCCCCTACCCTCATTCTATCTCCTTCTGGGAGATAAATTCTGTTTCCTTCTATGCTGTTTGCCCAATTTGGTATTACAACAATTTCATCCATATCATGTTGCTCTGAAATAATTATTGCTGTCATAAGTTTTGTAAGACTGGCCATTGGTCTTCTTACTTCTGCTTGTTTTTTATAAATACTCTGACCACTTTCCATATCCATAACTATTACTCCAGAAGCAGATAAATGCTTAGAAATTTCTAACTGTTCCATCGCCGGAGGAGAAATAGGAATACTTAATGAAGAAGCAGAATATGGCAACGGAGACGCTGCGGGAATCATGCCCATCAGAAGTACCGATAGGAGAGACTGATACATCGGGAGGAGTATAGAAGAAAATGGTAAGATATAGAATAGAAAAATGAAGAATCATAGGTAATGAAGCAATGCAGGGGGGTCACCCGTTTACGCATTGCTTCATTGTTTTAACCCGAAGGGTTCCCCTTGGGATTTTTTCCTACCGATACACCACTCTATCAGTCAGCCTTAAATCTATATACTGAATAACTTCTTCCCTTGGTATATACTGCAAAAATGTTCTGTAACGCTTAAGTTGCTCATCTAATGAACTTGTCATATCAAACCAATAGCTTAATCCATCTGCAAAAAAATGAAACTCTCGTGCCCTTAAATATATAGCACGAATTGAAACGCTATGATTAAATTGACTTTCTAACGCAACTTCTGTGCTATGCATTCTCTCAAGGAGTTCTATATCTACCAATGAATCATTTGGCATAGGTCTTACACCCCAATCAACAATACGAATTAGCGGTAATTCATTCCCTTCTTGCACAACAGTATTCACATATGTTCCTTTGCTTGTAATGTAATCGTTTTCTGGAGAAAATATTTCACCTTCTGTAGTAAGTAATGCACCAGTTTGAGAAAAGTCTGATTCTTCAACCGCCTGAGGCTTGTTTGGGTCTACAATTTCTAATTTTGCAACAAGTGGATCTAGCTCTATAGAAACTGAAAGAGTTGAAGGATACTTCTTCCGAATTTGTACTGAATATATATCTAAAATATTTGTACGTAATAGCTCATCTATTTCGCTACCCTGTAAAAAAACCATATGCTTCCCAAAAAGAGACGAAAGAACTTGTTGTACTTCTTCTGTATCTAATCTTGGGTTTAATCTCTTAACACTAATTTCTCTAACCTCCAGAAGAGGAGAAAAAAGTAAAAGCCCAATAATTAGAATTACAATACTTACAGAGGTAACTAACACCCATTTCCCTACTTCTCTTTTCCAACGAGCAAATAACTGTTGAACACGCCTAAGAGAGCGTCTAATACGCTCTTTTTTTAATTGTTTCCTTCTTTCATAACGCTTGTTTACTAGTTTTCGCGTTTCTTTATTTACAGAACGCGCATACCTTTTTGGCAGTGGTCTTCCAGATTTAAGTGTCATATCGATTAGTATTATGTATTAAGTATTATGTATTATGTATAGACTGAGTGCGAGTATCTTTTGCTTATCTTAAATTTATGAATCTTGCTATAGTTTCTGATTGGCTTCCAACTGTAGGTGGTGCAGAACAAGTTATATCACAATTTTGTAAAATATGGCCAAAAGCTCCGCTTTACACAACTATTGCCAATAACGGAAATCTAGGCTTATTAGACAGTAAAGATATTCGAACAAGTAACTTACAAAAATATTATAAAATAATTGGAAATCATAGGGTGCTACTTCCTTTTATGCCAAAGGCAATGGAAAAAATGGATTTGCGTGATTACAACGTAATATTAAGTTCTTCACATGCAGTTGGAAAAGGAATAATTCCTCCATCTTCAAGTGTTCATATTTGTTACTGTCATACTCCAATGCGTTATGCATGGGAGATGGAAAACGAGTATTTAAAAGATTCTTGCATTCCACACTTCCTTCAAAAATATATAAGAAAAGAACTAACCAAAATACGCAGATGGGATAATACAACCGCTAAAAGAGTTGATATATTTATAGCAAACTCTACAACCGTTCAAGAGCGAATATCTAGATTGTATAATCGAGATAGCATTGTTATTCCTCCCCCAGTCAATTCAAGATTTTTAAATCATCCATTTCTAGAAAAGGAAGATTACTTTTTGTGCATAGGACGCATGGTACCTTACAAAAGATTTGATCTTCTTATTCAGGTAGCCAATGAATTACAAATACCATTACGCATTTCAGGTTGTGGCCCAGAAGAAGCACGGTTACGTTCTCAGGCAGGACCAACTGTAGAATTTTTAGGATACATAAATGATAAAGACCTACCAGATCTTTACTCTAAAGCTAAAGCAATACTATTCCCTCAATTCGAAGATGCAGGCGTAGTACCACTAGAAGCACAGGCATGTGGGACTCCTGTAATTGCATACGGGAAAGGCGGTGTGCTAGATACAGTTATTGCAGATAAAACAGGAATTTTCTTTGAAGAACAAAATGTAAATTCTATTGCAAATGCTCTTGATAAATTTTCTTCAATGCAATTTTCTAGAGAAAACATAAGGGCTCATGCAGAGCAATTTAGTGAAGAAAAATTTAGAAGAAAAATCAAAAATATTGTTGAGGAACATATGGTATGAAATGGTGATTGGTGATTTCATTTCTATTCTACATCCGTTTCATCCTCTATATCCCCTACTAGTTCCTCTAAAACATCTTCTAGAGTTACAAGTCCAATAGTATGATTATTCTCTTGAACAATAGCCAAATGAATATGCTTATCTCTAAAAAGTATAATCAATTGATCACACCGAATACTAGAATCTACAACCAATCCTTCACGCACCACACTTGTAACTGGTTCATTATCTTTTCCTCCTACTAAAGCCTCCATTATATCAAAACTCATAACTATACCCATTACCTCATGAATGGATGAATCATAGACTGGATACCTTGAATATGGATGCTTAAAAACTTTTGCTGCAGCATCTCTTAAAGTTTCATCTTTTTGAAGATTAATAATATCTTTTAGAGGCGTCATTATATTTTCAGCAGTTTTGTCATTTAGAATAAACGCTCTATGAATAAGCTGTCCTTCATCGGGCTCTATATATCCAGCTCTTCTACCAATAGTAACTAGAGACCTTATTTGCTCCTCTGTACCAATAGCTCTCTTCCCAGATTGAAAAAAAATTGCCATTCTTTCTAAGACAATTACAAAAGGATATAATGTATAAATAAGAAATAGTATAATGGGTGCAGCCATTCGACTAATCTGTGGCGCGTAGTGTGCCCCAATAGATTTTGGGATAATCTCTGAAAAAATAATTGTTCCAATGGTTAATACAGCAGTAATTACACCAATAATAGTACTTCCAAATATTTCAATTGCTTTCTGTCCTACTAAAATTGGACCTAAAATATTTATCAAATTAGTAAAAATAACAATTATTACAACAGCACGCGGTATACTGTAATGAATTTTTTTTAAAGCATATGCTCCTGATTGCCTTTTTAATAACATCTCTTCTATTTCTACCCTAGAAATACTTAGTACGGCAGCATCTACCATGGCTAAAATTCCAGATAGAAGAATGAATACTACAATGAGAGTTGTTAGTTCGAACATTATGTATATATTACTGTAAATAAGGGGTATGGGATATGGGAAAAGGGATATTGGTTATGAAGTATAGGTTACAGGTTGCAGGTTGAAGGTTGAAACTTGTAACCAAAATTTTGCATCTCTATCCATGCCTACTTTTATTAACTTGATGTTAAGTTTCTTATATGCAATTTTTAGAAGACAAGTTTATTTTTTACATAGGCTTCTTGCCTTTAGCAAGCCAAAGACTTAGACATATCTTAATATAAATTGATAGAATGATCTGTGTTCTCGACGTTTCGTCAGAGTAGTTGCGTTTCTTCTCTATCACTTCGTTAAGGGAGACCTAAATCATTTTAGATCTGTGGATCTTAAATTGCGGTCACCCACCTGGCAGTAACCAGGGACGAGCGTTCTACTCAACGGATGTCTGGAGGTAACAATTAACTATTAACAAAGAAAAATTTGCTATAATATTCTTACTTATTAATTCTAAATTTTTCATTTTGCATTTTGCATTTTCCCACACTCTCCCTTAAAGACCGTATACTGCAAGGCAATAAACTATTAGCACCCTTTGCTGTTCCTCTTGATGGGATAAAAGGACGTAAGTTTAAAGAAGACGAAGATGATACTAGATTTCCTTTCCAAAGAGATCGAGATCGTATAATTCATACACAAGCATTCCGAAGGCTAAAAGGTAAAACTCAAGTATTTGTGACAGGACAAGGAGACCACTACAGAACAAGGCTTACGCATACAATGGAAGTGTCTCAAATAAGTAGAGATATTTCTCGCACGTTTTCACTAAATGAAGATTTAACCGAATGTATATCGCTAGCACATGATTTAGGGCATCCACCATTTGGACATGCTGGAGAGGAATTAATAAATAAATGGATGAAACAATTTAATAATAGTTTTGAACATAATGAGCAGTCATATCGAATAGTTACCTTACTAGAAGATCACTGCAATTCTTTCGTAGGGCTTAACTTAAACCAAGAAATATTAGACGGGCTACTTAAACATCAAACAATACATGACCAAACATCATCTGTATTTTGTGGCCAAACATTAGAAGCACAAGTTGTTAATATTGCCGATGAAATTGCATACAGCGCACATGACTGTGATGACGGACTTAGCATGTCATTATTTTCTTTAAAAGATATTTTAGACGTTCCACTCGCTGTTGCTGCACACATAAAAGCTAAAGAGCGTGGTACTTCTTTAAGAGGTGCACTTATTCATTTATTAGTTTCAGATTTATACAGTGCAACTGAAACAAGAATAAAAGAAGAGGGGATTGCTTCAAGCGAAGATGTTTTCTCTGCTACATCTCCACTTATAGTTTTTTCTCCAAAAATGATTAAGAGCTTGAGCATGCTCAGAACATTCCTTTGGGACAATATGTATAATCATCCAGATGTTCTTTCTAAAAGCGAAGCAGGTAAACATAAACTAAAAAAACTTCTTTCTAAGCTTTATAGTAGTCCTAATGAAAAGGTTTTGGAGCTTAAGGCAAAAACGAATGGAGCCCTAGAGGAAGCGGTAAAAGACTATGTAGCAGGAATGACAGAAAGGTACGCCGAGGAAGTAAAACATTGAATTAGTGTATTGGTGATTGGTGATTGGTTATTGGTTATTGGTTATTAGTGTATTGGTAATCCAGATTAAGATTTTCATTAAACAGTGTCCAATATTCCAGTATTCCAATTACTATTCATTGTTTTACTAACGCACTGCTTTACTCATCATGCACTCCTACTGCGTATGGCAGATACGGAATAGGGTCTTCATGTCCTATTGCTGTTATTAATTCAAAATGAACATGTGCCCCAGTTGTAAGTGCTCCAGCACCTGGTGTTCCTGGTACACCACCAGATAAAGCAATAACATCACCCTCATTAACCTCTTGTCCTTTCTCAACTAAAAACTTTCTTATGTGTCCGTAAAGCGTTGCATATCCATCATGGCGGACAATTAGGTAGTTATACCCCATACCATTATTTGCAATAACATCTACTTTACCTGTTGCAGCAACTTTAATTTCTGTTTTTTCTTCAACAGGAATATCTATTGCGTTGTGCTCTATGCCAAATCTATTTTCATAATCTTTATCTTGGAAAAATGCTGATATCCCTTCAAGAGGCTTTACAGGCCAAGAAAGCAATATTCTTTTCCCAGTATCTAATCCAAAAGAAGCTACACGCATTTTTCCTTGGGATTCCCACATTTGACGCAAAAAATCTACAAGTTCTTTATCTGTATTTTCTTGGTCTTTAAGAAGCAAAACAAGTGTATTACGACTTCTTCTATACTCCTTGTCAGATAAGGAATTAGTCTTTAAATATTTTCGCTCATCGTCTATTTTTTTTAATTGATAACGGAGTATTTCTTCTCTTCTAGTTAATACCGATTGCTTTGTTCGTAATCTAAGCACTCTCTCTTCTACCTTCTTTGCTTCTAATGCAAGATCTTTTTCGTCTATAACATTCTCTACTGCCTCATCTGGACCACCAACTGCAGCCTGTAACGAACTTGTATCATGTTTAATTAGCATAGAAGCCATTCCCCCCATAACTATTACACACACAGCTATGCATGAAATAATTAATCCTTTACGGGATTTCTTCTGCGGAATCATCCGCTGCTCTAATATGGTTAATTCTTCATCCATCAAGTGAGTATAGCAGAAAAGTAGATTTGAGTTAAGTATATATTATGTAGAATCTGATAAAATCACTAATATATAAATAATTAACAATGCGCAAGATAATATTTTCACCTTGGCCAATAATATTACTTCTAACAATAGGTCTAGCTGTTGGCATGTATTCAGCAACCCCTCTCCTTTTAGATGACCATTTTTATTATCAGAAATTTATAAATACTCTTGCTGGTGGAAAATTTGATCTATCTATTCTTGGATTTCATGGTTCTGATATTTTAGCTGTTCCTTTCCACTGGATTAGAAAATCGCCTATTTCTCAAATAGAATTTCAAGCGCTATGCTCTTTGCTTCTTCCTCTTTTGGCATTTCTAGCAGGTAAGTCACTATTCAGGTCAAATATTCATGGAATATTACTTTCAGTAATAATAACTATGATGCCTTTTATTTCGTTTGTTTATTTACGAGGCTGGACTGGCTCTTCGTACATGTGTTTGATGTTGCTAACAATTTACGGAGCATCTACTAAGGCAAAATGGACATGGCTTGCGTGGTCTTTTGCAATACTTACAAAACCTTTTGCTTTTGCCCTATTCCCACTTATTGTAACTCTTACCCCAAAGAGTAAGTCTATTTTTAAAAGATGGAAACAGGTTATTTTAGGACTATCTGTTGTTCTTACATATTTGATAATTCAGTATATTCAAGCGGGTCATATTGTTGTAGGAACTCATTCTGGCGTAACGGAAATTAATGTGTTGCAAGGACCAATACGCATGCTAATGAACACTGCTCACTCACTCCAAATTCTTTTCTCTGTACACAACTACTACTACCCCAATCCAGCTTTAACTGGCGCAGGAAACATGATGCACACAACTCCAATTCTTATATTTCTTGGGCTATTTAACCTGCTTGCACCAACAAAAGATTCATCTAGCCGATCTTTAAATAGGGCATTATTAGCTGGAGCATTAATTGGTATTGGAATGAATATTCCACTAGACCATATGGACCATTTCTATATGCAAGCAGGTATTTTAATAATGATTATTGCAGCCATACCAATGCTTATTAAATATCCTATTTGGATTCCAATTGTACTAGCAACACTTCATTTTCAATGGTTATATTTTTACCTGCAATTCCAAAATACATTTCAAATTGGAAATGTATTTTTTACAGTACCACTAATTGTAGATATTTTATTTTTGCTTTATTGTTTACTAAATTACAAAAAAATAATTAATGGAACTTATTCTCTTGAACATACCTGAAGAGGAAAAGTAAAGATGGGTCAGGAGAAAATTAGTCGGAGAAAATAAATTCTCTAAAAAAATATTTTCTCTGTTATTTACATAATAAACCATCAAAAAAATGCTTCTAGGCACCTTCTTCTCCCGACGGGAGAAGAA
>DAOWDW010000091.1 GCA_030638845.1 Candidatus Peregrinibacteria bacterium
GAAGATCTACTTCTTCATCCAGTTTTTCACTGTTAATATTTGGAGCAGAAGGAAGTGTAAGCCATGCAGGTTTATTAGCTTTGGAAGCAGAAGGAAGTGACTGTGCAAGGATTTGGTATCCTTCACTTTCACTCTTAGAGAAAATATCTTTAATAAATTTAAGTTCTGTTTCGGGAAGTTTAAGTAGTCTTTCCCAGCAAGCAGAGAAAAGCTCTAGTGTGGCTCGCACATCTCCAAGTGCTCTGTGTTTTGGCTCATGATGTAGTTTAAGTACAGTGCTTACGTAACCAAGTGAATAGCTTTTAAGTTCGGGGAAAACTAGGGAGGCAAGCATTGCCGTATCTATAGAAGGTCTTTCTTCTAAATTAATTCCTTCACCTTTAAGCATGCCAATATCAAAAGGTACATTTTGGCCAACCAGTATCGTTTTATCCCCAATATGAGTTTGTATATCTTCTCTGCATTTATCTATATTTGGTTGTCCTTCAAGTGACTCGGTCGTAATTCGTGTTAATACTTGAATTTCTGGTGGAACTCTTTCTTCTATGGATAGAAGTTGTTCGTGGCAATCCACAATTTTTCCATCTTCAACTCGCATAGAGGCAAATTCTATAATTCTATTTACTTTTGGGGTAAAACCAGTTGTTTCGGTATCAAAAACAACAAAGGGAAATTTAGGTAAAATCATATGAGAAGTTTAGCAGAAGAATTCGACTAATGGCTGGAAGTCACATATCGAAGGTTACAGGTTGGATGATAATAAACTTGAAACGTGTAACAATTCCATTATTTTACTTATTAAACCTAATCTTCTTTTTTTACTTCTTCTATATCTTTCTCAGCCTCTTTACTTACTTCATTTTC
The DNA here is from genome assembly GCA_030638845.1 of Candidatus Peregrinibacteria bacterium. GTDB lineage: Bacteria > Patescibacteriota > Gracilibacteria > Peribacterales > Peribacteraceae > JABGQH01. The sequence goes on from DAOWDW010000091.1 coordinate 865, forward strand.
TTCATTCCCTTCATTTATTTCATTTTCTTCATTTCCCATTTCTTTTATCTCTCCATCGGCATCCATTTCTGCTATTTGTATAGCTCCTCCTTGGAGCTCAGCAAGTTTTGCTTTAAATGCAGGAAGTTCTTCGTAGTTGTACATATCTAATTCAAATCCACTAAGATCTGTTGCTAAGCGAATATTTTGTCCTTTTTTACCTATAGCCATAGGTCTTTGAGTTTCTTCTACAAAAACTGCAGCACGTTTTTTTATACGTCTACCTTCGCCATCAACACTCTCTTCATCATTAATAATGATAACTGCAGAAATAGTCGCAGGTTGAAGTGCTGTAGAAATAAGGCGGATAGGATCATCTGACCATTCAATCATATCTACACGTTCACCATTTAGTTCTTCCATAACAGACTGAATACGAACACCTTTTTGTCCTACGCATGCACCAATTGGATCTATTCTTGGGTCCTTACTAGCAACAGCAACTTTACTTCTAAAGCCTGCATCGCGTGCAATAGATTTTATATCTACATCTTCATTTCTAACTTCTGGTATTTCAAGCTCTAAAAGTTTTCTAACAAGCCCTGCATGAGTACGAGAAATACGAAGCTGAGGACCCTTGCCTGTTAGTTCTACAGTATCTAAGTAAACACGTATTCGCTTTCCTGTGTAGTAATGTTCTCCCGGTATTTGTTCTTTCCAAGGGAGAGATACAGTCATTCCTTCTATTTCCAAAGTAACCCAGTTTGGTTCTACCTTTGTTACAGTTGCAGTAAGAAGTTCTTGCTCTCTGTCTTTAAACATTTCATACAAACTTTGCTTTTCTGCTTCTTGCAACTTTTGCAAAATAACTTGTTTTGCGGCTTGGGCTGCAATACGACCGTAGCCAGTTGGAGTTACATCTATTTCTATTTCATCTCCAATATCAATATCTGACTTTATCTTCTTTGCATCAGACAAATTAATTTCGAAGTTTTCATTGTCTACTTCATCAACCACTTCTTTTATAAGAAGAATAAGGGGCTCTTCCCTTCCTTCTTGAAGCTCTACACGAATTTCTTGTTCACGGTTTCCATAGTCTTTTCTATAGGCAGTTGCTATAGCTTGTCTCACAGCTTCGAGTACTTGCTCGGGGCTAACATTTTTTTCCGAACAAATTTGATTTATGGCGGCTAGGAATGAGGCATGCATAATTTTCTTATTGAGAAAGGAAATGAAAATAGATCATATCAAAAATCGACCAATCCTCATATAAGGATAGTCAATATTTAAATAACGATCAATTCGCTATTATTGTACACTTTCTTTGTTATACTGCAAGCGATTACTGTTATTCTTTAACTTTTAAATATGAAGCAAAATAAAAAATTGTTTTGGCTTGTTACTGCAATTTCTCTAGTTATATCTGTAATTAGCACATTTATAATAGAAACATATCTTACAAAGAATATTAATATTGTTGGTTCTTTTATTAGTTTGCATGCATCTCAAAACAGAGGAGTAGCTTTTGGTATAAATATGGGAACATTACAGCCAATACTAATAGCATTTGCACTTTGTTTTGCATTTTATATAGCACTAAAACATGCATCCTCCATTTTAGATTGCATAGGATTTGGTCTAATAATAGGTGGCGGAATAGCAAATATAATAGATAGAATACAAGATTCAACAGTAACGGATGTATTTAAAGTGGGTAGCTTTCCTATATTCAATGTAGCAGATAGCTGTATAACTGTTGGGGTTTGTTTGTTGCTAATACAAATGTTTATTGGAAGTAATAGGATTTTTAATAAGTCGAAGGTCTAAAGTCTAAAGGCGAAAGATATACCTTCGATATTCAACTATTTATTAGTTATTTCGTTGATTTTCTCCTTTATAACAGTAGAATTTCCTTCTTTTAAGCTATACTTATAGCGATTACTTTTATGTCGGAAACAGATCTCCATTATCGTATACAAGGAGGCCATACCCTTAAGGGAGATGTAACTATGAGTGGGTCCAAAAATGCAGCACTCCCGCTAATTGCGGGAAGTGTACTCTGTAGTGGAGAAACAGTACTTCATAATGTGCCAAATTTAAGAGATGTAAGAACACTTCTTTCCACATTGGATTTCTTAGGCGCAGAAACATCTTTTCAAAATGGAACAGTGCGCATAAGGACACATGCACTTCAAAGCAAAGCCATTCCAATGGAATTTGTATCTAAGTTACGAGGATCCATAGTACTTTTAGGACCGCTTCTAGCTAGATTTGGTGTGGTTGAAATGGCATATCCAGGAGGATGTGTGCTAGGCAAAAGACCAGTTGGTGCGCATATTGCTGCGCTTAAACAACTTGGTGCAGAGGATATGAGCACAGACGAAATGCTACATCTTCAAGGACAATTAAAACCTGGTCACATAATACTTCCAGAGTTTTCTGTAACAGCAACAGAAAATGCAATATTAGCTGCTGCACTAATAGAAGGAGAAACAAGAATAGATATGGCAGCAGGAGAACCACATGTACAAGACGTACAGAATTTTATTCAGGAAATGGGGGCAGAGGTAGATGGTGTGGGGTCTCATACAGTTCGCGTTCGGGGAAAAAAGAAGCTTTCATGCGTAGAGCACAGAGTTCCATTCGACTATTTAGAAGCAGGTGCATTTATAATTGCAGCACTAGTTACTAAAGGGAAAATTCGCCTACACGACGTAGATAACGAGCATCTTTTATCTTTCTTAGATACTGTTTCTATGCTTGGAGGAATAACAACATACAATGCAGATGAAAAAATTCTCTTTGTAGATGGAGAATTATCAATTTTAAAAGCACAAGATATTAAAACGAATATATTTCCAGGATTTCCAACAGACTTACAAGCTCCATTTGGCGTTGCACTTACTCAGGCCACAGGTGTAAGTAGAATTTTTGAAAGATTATTTGAGGGAAGAATGGCATATTTATACGAACTCGAAAAAATGGGAGCACGTATAGAAATACTAAATTCTCATGAAGCATTAATAATAGGTCCAACACCTTTACGCGGAAGAACAGTAGCGAGTAATGATATACGTGCAGGAGTTGCAATGGTTATTGCAGGGCTATGTGCGCAAGGAGAAACTCTTATTACCGACATTCGTTACATAGAACGTGGATACGATAAATTGGAAGAAAAACTAACTAAATTAGGGGCTAAAATAGAAAAACAGGAGATTAAAGTAGGAGAGACTGTAGATGTGTAGGAATTTGGTAACCCCGGTAGGAATCGAACCTGCATCTATCCCTTAGGAGGGGATTATTCTATCCATTGAACTACGGGGTCAAACTGCAAATAGACTACATTAGAGAATCATTATTCTGAAAGTTTTTAGTAAGTGATTGTGTATTTTACTTTAAATTCTTTGCCCTTTTCTCGGCTTCTTTATAAATATGGTCTCTTTTTGCAGCGGTTAATACTAGTACAATAAGTTGCTTTTTTTGTACTACATAAACAATGCGATAATTTCCTATTCGAAGAGATCTATATCCTTTAAGTGTTTGTCTTAGAGGCTTGCCATATATTTCAGGATTTAAGGCAAGTTTTGTATTTATAGCTTCACGAAGCACATCTATGTGTCGCGGATGCATTCCACGGAAATCGTTGAGCACTTTAGGATGGTAGCGGATAGTAAACATGAAAATAAGTTTGTTATTTCTTTTTATCTTTTTCTACCTTTTTCCAGAAATCATCTGATGATAGAGTTTTTAGTTTTCCATTTTCCAAATCCTCCATTCGTTTTTCTGCCATTTCTACAAGTATTTTATCCTCTTCAGTATCTAGTCCTTGTTCAAGGAGCTCAGATGCTTTTGTTGTAAGTGTTACATTATCTCGTTCGGCGAGCATATGGACGAGATAGACAACATTTTGTGGAAGAGAGAGATTAACACGTTTTACGGCAGATTGTTTACGTTTCATAGTATCTAAAGTGTAACAAGTTTGTAACGTTTAGTCAATTATAAAAAAATCAAGTTAGAATGAAAATATGAAAAACATAGCCAGCTTGGTAGCTCTTAAGTAAATTTATTTTAACTCAAGGGATCCCCTTCGGGATTTTCGCATTTCAATTTATCCTAGTACTATCACCTCTCTTCCTTCGGAAGGTAATCCTTTTAACTTGTACTCTTTTTCAACTTCTTTACCTTGTGCGCCGCTAACTTTCAATAATTCTGCAAATTTATCCGCATCTCCATTTTGAATAGGAATTAAAATTCGAGGATCAATTTCATCAATCAATTTTTGAGTTAGCTTTGTATCTCCTGCAGGCAAGAATAAAACATCAACATTTCCAAGAAGGGCAAGATCATTATCGGACCAGTCGTGAAGTGGTGAAGATAAAAATGCACATCTCGCATTATCTATTTCTAAAACAAAGGAAACTTGAGCACCATCATTATGCCCAATCCCTCGCAATGAAACACCTTGCATATCATATTCACCCGGCCAAGATATTATTCCTTCTGTAGGAATTTCTTCAGGATTTGTTAGAAGTGTAATATCTGCAGAGCCTTTCTTTCCGTCTTTTGGAAATATATCTATAGATATATTGTCGCAAACTGCGGATATGCCAGATTTGCCGATAAGTGAAAAAATTACCATCAGATAAATAATACTGGAGAATAGGCTTAGTGCAAAATAGAAAGTCAGAGATTAGGTGAAATCCGAAGCACAAAAAATAGCTAAAGCTATTAGTTATACTAGTTAACCCCGCGCTTAAGCGCGGGGTTAACTCTGAAATAAAATGGGCTTTAGCCCAGTAAAAATTTAATTTACTTATTAAACTTTTCTGCCATCTTCTTAGCAGCTTTTTCCGCTGCTTCCATCCAGTCTTTGCCACTGCTAGCAAATATTATTCCTCTTGATGAGTTTACTATCGCACCAGTGCCGTCTGGAATAAATCCATGAAGTACATCATTAATTGTTCCGCCTTGTGCTCCGTAACCTGGAATTAAAAATGGAACATGAGGCATAAGAGTTCTCAAATATTTCATCTCTTCTGGATAGGTAGCGCCAACGACTGCACCTACGCAAGAAAGATTGGTTTCTGGTCCAAGACATTCAGAAGCCAAGCCTTCTACTAATTGTGCCATGCTTTCATGAACTACTTCATCCCCCACTGGTAAATCTTGAAGTTCAACCGAACTTGGGTTGCTAGTTTTTACTAAAACAAATATTCCTTTGTCATTAGTTTTGCATCTTTCAATAAAAGGTTTAATGCCATCAGATCCTAAATATGGGCTTACTGTAAGTGCATCTACAGGACTTTCTTCATGTAAATATGCTTCTGCGTATGCATCGCATGTACTACCAATGTCATTTCTCTTCCCATCTGCTATTACCAAAAGTCCATTCTCTTTTGCATATTCACACGTTTCCCAAAACACTTTCATCCCTTCCCATCCTAGTATTTCAAAATATGCAAGCTGTGGTTTTACACAAGACGCTGTATCTTTTACTGCATCTATTATTCCTTTGCAAAATTCTAGCATTCCTTCTGGGTCACGAGAAATTCCTTCTGGAAGTTTTTGTAAATTAGGATCAAGTCCTACACATATAGGAGATTTTTCCTTTACGGCGGCAGTTAGGGCATCGGCGAAGTGCATATGTGTATTTTAGTGGAGAGTGATGGTTTGTGCCACTCTCTTTGAGAACGAAAGAAATGAAAGAAATTCTGTATAATATTTCCTTTATTTCTTTATTGTTCCACGTTTTGCCTATATTGCAGTGCTTCTGCTATATGCGCAGTGCTAATGTCATTGTTTCCATTTAGGTCTGCAATAGTTCTAGCCACTTTTATAGTACGGTGATACCCGCGAGCAGAAAGCCCCATACGTGTTACTGCTTGTTTTAAAAGTGCTTGGCATACATCATCAATCTTACAAATAGCATCTATATGTTTAACATTCATTTCATTATTTGTTCGTATTTTTAAATGTTCAAATCTTTTTTGTTGTGCGTTTCTAGCAAGTAAAACCCTTTTTAATATTTCTTCACTGGTTTCTGTTCCCTCCGCGGGAGCTTTTTGTAAATCGTCTATGTCTACTGGTTCTATATCTATAGTCATATCTATTCTATCTAGCAAAGGAGCAGAAATTCTTCTTGCAATTTTAGTAGCAGAACCCGCACAAAATTTTGGAGGATTCATAGCAGCTACCATTATAAAATCTGCGGGGAATGTAACAGATCCTTGTGCACGAGTTATTGTAATTCTCCTATCCTCTAGTGGCTGGCGAAGCACTTCTAAAACTTGTGCAGGAAATTCTGCGAGCTCGTCAAAAAATAGAACTCCTTTATGGGCTAAACTTATTTCCCCCGGCCCAGGGACTTGTCCGCCACCAACTATACTAACTCCACTGGCAGTGTGGTGTACCATGCGAAACGGGCGACGCTTAATAAGAGGTGTATCTGCAGGAAGTCTATTTGCTACAGAATAAATTTGTGTAACTTCTATAGATTCTTCGGATGTAAGAGGGGGGAGTATGCCCTGAAAAGCACGGGCAAGGAGCGTTTTCCCAGCTCCAGGAGCACCGCTGAGTAATACATTGTGACCACCAGCAGCGGCTATCTCTAGGGCTCTTTTAGCATGCTGTTGCCCACGGACATCACTAAAATCTACGTAGTCATCTGCATCATCATTTGCACTGGAAGCAGGTGGTAATACAGGTGATGGTGCTGAATTCCCACAAAGAATATCTATCAATTCTAAAAGAGAATTAACTCCCACTACTTCAAGATTTGGAATAAGCGCTGCTTCTGGTGCATTTACTGAAGGCACAATTATTCGTTTTAATCCGTGCTTTTTGCAGGCTATGGCACTGGAAAGGACACCAGAGATATGACGCAATCCACCATCTAGTGCTAGTTCACCTATAAAAGCAGATTCTTTTAAATAACTTTCAGGCACTTTTATAGATTTGTTTGCAATAAGTATTCCAACTGCAATTGGTAAATCGTATCTTGGACCGATTTTCCTTATATCAGCTGGCGCAAGATTAATAGTTATATCTTGTCCAGTTGTGGCTCTGTAGCCACAATTTCGTATTGCCATTTTTACACGACGACGACTTTCTTGTACGGCGGTATCTCCAAGACCAACAATATGCATTTTGCCTTCGGAGCCACAAAGGCCTACTTCTACGGTAATTTTTTCACTTTCTAGACCTACATTTGCAAAAGAAAATAGCTGAGCAAGCATGGTAGTTGAGGGAATAATTTAATAAGAGTGTACGGAAGTACACCGTGTATTTCCAGTACTATAACTGGACGAACGTACACCTGTGTTGCATCATCGTTTTATGACAGATAGATGGCATGGTCGGGATTTAAATAGAAAGATTAGTAGATGTGCAAAATTTTGTGCATCTACCAATCAACCTAATAAAAAACAGCATTTAGTTATAGGAAAGCAGGGAGAACAAATTGCACAAAATTATTTGGTATCACTTAAATATGAAATAAGAGATACCAACATAAGAATAAAGCGAGACGAAATAGACATTATCGCATACGATCCATTTGATAACGTACTTGTTTTTGCAGAAGTTAAAACACGTTCGAAATATAGAGATGATTTATCCCCTTCTGTGAATATGACAACTAGTAAAAGAATAAAACTTTGTAGATCTGCGAGGCGTTGGGTATGTAATCACGCATACGATGGTGGCTATCGCATAGACCTAATTTATGTTGCAGGAGGAAAGGTTATTCAGCATGTTAAAGAGATGGAATGGATAGACTAAATGCA
>DAOWDW010000034.1 GCA_030638845.1 Candidatus Peregrinibacteria bacterium
ACTTTTTATTTTCTTTCTCTTCTTAGAGAAGGCAATTTTTGTAAGTTTGAATATTTCTTCAATTGTTTGACTATCTGCAATTGGAGAATTGAAACAATTTATATGCAGTACGCTAGAATCAACCTTTGGAGGAGGAAGAAAGTTTTTTGGTGGTACATGCGTAATTATCTTTGGTTCTCCAAATAGATGAACGAGTATGGTAAGCATGCCCGCTTTGTTCACATCACATATTTTTTCTGCAACTTCTCTTTGAATTAGCAATGTCATACTAATGGGAATTATTTTAGATTCTAAAAAGACATGTCTAAGAAGAGGGGATGTAATGTGATATGGAATATTCGCAACAATTTTATAAGGGCTTTCTGGCATTGCAATTTTAAGAGCATTTCCTTCAATGACTTCTAAATTGGGGTGATGTCCTGTATATGTTTTAAGTAAAGGAATCATTCTTTTATCTATTTCTATTGCTGTTACTTTTTTAGCTTTCTCAAGTAGGTATTTTGTTAGTACTCCTACTCCTGGTCCTATTTCTATAATTTCATCATCTGTATTTAAGTTTGCAGTATCTACTATTTTTTGTAGTATTTTTTCGTTGCATAAAAAGTTTTGACCTAGGTCTTTATTTAATCGAATGTTGTTTGCACTTAAGAATGCGCGAAGAGAATTCATATGTTGATTATAAGCTTCAAGTTCGAATTTTCAAACTTCGCCAAGGCTATGGTCGACAGGCGAAATCAGAAATGTATATAGACCATATGGCATAATACATAATTGGTATTTATGGTGTATACTTCTAGCTCTTTCTGACATCTTATAATATGAAAAAATTTATTAATTATTCTGCATTCTGCATTCTTCATTCTGCATTCTTTATTTCCTCAGTTTCTGCATTGGATTTAAATATAGACGGTTTGCCTTACGGTGATTCAAGTCAATTTTCGCAAGAGGAAGCAGTTGCAATATCGGTATTAACAGAACTTAATATTGTTAAGGGAAATGAAGATGGAACTTATAGGCCACATTCTACTTTAAACAGAGCGGAGTTTATGGCTATTGCTATGAGATTACTCAGCAATGCAGATATGGCAACGAATCTAAATTGTTTCCCAGATATTTCGTCAGATGTTTGGTATGCAGAGGCTGTTTGTAGTGCAAAGGACTTAGGAATTGTAAATGGAAATGCAGTTGAAGGTGTACCAGAAGCTGAGTGGTTGTTTGCTCCAGAAAAAGCTGTTCAATATGAAGAGGCTATAAAAGTATTAATTGGTATTTTCAATATTCCTATTAGTTCTAACAATTTAAATAGTGAGTGGTTTGTTTCATATTTAAATGCTGCAGATTCTTTGGGGCTTGGTTTAAATATTGTGTTTCCTGGGGACAAGATTTTTCGAGGAGAAATGGCAGTTCTTACAGCAAAATTTCAAGCTTATGAAGACGGAGAGTTAGATTTACTTTTGTCTGCAATGAGAGGGGAAAATGTTAGTAGTAGTTCTAATTCTAACTATTCAACTTCTTTAGATTCTTCAGCTTCCTTAGCTTCTTCAGCTTCCTTAGCTTCTTCAGTATCTTCAGCTTCCTCATTTGTTTATGATCCCTTTGGATATACTTCTTCAGATTCAGATTTCTTAAGTTTAGGAGAAGTGTCTCCTGTACTTGCTTCCGCAAATGCATTTAGTAATACAGAGCCAATTAATGTTACAGATATTGTTATTATTCTTAATACAGCAGTAGCATCTATAGATTCATTTCTTGTTTATGATGAAGGTCAAAGATATTTAGGTGTTGCATCTAAAGATACATCCGTTTCTTCGGGGAAAGTGTATAGATTGAGGGTTAATAGTTTAAATATTCAATTTCCTAAGCGTGAAGAGTACGGGTTTTATGTAAGGGCAAGACTAAAGTCTTATAATGAAGGTGGAACAAGCGGTGAAGTAGTTAAAGTTGATTCTTTTGGAATAGAAGGGACAGGAGAGTGGAGTGGATCTAATTATTCATCTTTTTCTTCTGATAACTTTTTGTTTTTTCAAACCTCTAGGTCTCGTATTATTTCAATTGAAAATTATGATAGTGAAACAGGATTTTTAGTTCCTGGGAATAATTTAGAAATTGCATCTTTTCGTTTTAGTGGGATCAAGGGTGATGGACAAGCAGATCTAAGATTTACGGATTTATTATTTTCTATTGGATCTGTTGGTGATGTTGCTATTTCAAATGTGAAACTAGGTTTTTTAGGTGTAGATGAAACAATGGATTGTAGTGTTGGAGGAAGTACTATCACTTGTTCAAGTATAGAGTCTAAATATGGATCATTCGACGATACGGATAGAATTATTGTTTTGTATGGTGATGTGACTGTTCCAGAATCTTCAATTAATCGCTCGCTTCAAATTAGTATAAGTCAGCCGGGAAGTGTGGCTTCTTCTGGAGATATAACATGGACAGATGGTGACACTAGTTTTACTTGGGTGCAGTTTAGGAGCTCTGTAGCTCGTGGGACTAGGTGGGAGTAAAATAGTGAAGCAACATTGGAATAAAGCAATACGTAAATAAAACAATAAAACCATTCGACTAGCTCATGGTAAACAATGCGCAAGCGATTTACGAAGCGTTTAACTATATTGCATCAATGATGCATTGCTTAATTGCTTCATTCCTTAGGCTGGTTGGATGGGTGCAATACTCAATGCAAAAGATTTTGTTTCTCCACTATCAAATCGTATTTCTACTATGTCTCCTCTTCGTGAGGCAACTATCCCTAGACCAAATGACGGATGACGTACTCTACTTCCTCCATCTATTTCGTCTGCTTTAGTTTGGTTAATATCATCTTCAAAACTAATGTCTTGATTAAATTCTATATCTACAGAACTTTCTTGTCTGAATGGCTCTATTTTTCCTCCAGATTTTACTCGTTTTATTCCACTGCTTCCTGCCCATGCAAATACACTAAGCACATCGTCACTTCTTCTTTCTAGGCATTCTTCAGGAATATCATCTATAAATCGACTTGGTGCATTATTTTGGCTTTGCCCCCAGAGCATACGGTTTTGTGTGTACATTAAGTGAAGCTGTGCCTTAGCTCTTGTCATGCCTACGTACATTATTCTTCTTTCTTCTTCCATTTGCTCTTTATCAAACATGCAATTTGCATGTGGGAATATTCCTTCTTCGCAACCTACCATAATTACATTTTCAAATTCCAATCCTTTGCATAGGTGAAGAGTCATTAATGTTAGAGCATCATCTTCATTACTATTTAATGAATCTACTTCTGAAATAAGAGACACTTCTTCTAAGAAACTTGTAAGAGAAATTCTAGGTTCTAATAAATCATATTTATGCATAACAGTTATTAGTTCTTGTACGTTTTGCCATCTTTGTTCGCCTTCTTCTGTCTCATCGTCTAGCCAATCATTTAAATTTATTTTTTCTATTAAATCTATAGCCAATTCAGAAACTACTTGCGCCTTTGCTCTTTCTCTAAACGTAGATAATATTTCTACAAATTTTTCTAGGCGATGCACTGTTGGGTCATTAAGTGACTCTATATTTCCTGCTTGTTCCAATGTGTTCCAGAGTGTTAGTGAATTTTCGTTAGCGTAAGCTTGTAACTTTCCAATTGTTGTAAGTCCTATTTTCCTAGAAGGTACATTTAAAATTCTTAAAAGAGACAAGGTGTCGTTTGGATTGAGTATTGCATGCAAATAAGCAAGAACATCTTTTACTTCGCGCCGTGCGTAAAATTTTACACCTCCAACTATACGGTATGGCACACCAGATTTAAGGCATGCTTCTTCCAATAAACGTGACTGTGCATTTGTTCTGTATAACACAACTTGAGAGCCATACTTACCATTTTCTTTTCTATATTCTTTTATTGTTTTTAGTGCCTCTTCTGCTTCTTTCTTTTCATCTTGTATTTCGTGCAAAACAGTTAGAGATCCTTCCTTTTTATCTGTCCACATTTTCTTTTGTGGTCTATTTGGGTTTGCAGCTATTACTGCATCTGCACTATCTAAAATTGTTTGGTGTGACCTGTAGTTTTGTTCTAATTTTATTTTTAGAGCATCTGGATATTCTTTTTCAAACTCTAAAATATTTCGTATGTCTGCACCGCGGAATGAATAAATAGATTGGTCTGGGTCTCCTATTACACATAGATTTCTATCCTTTTTTGCAAGCAGTGAAATAAACAAATATTGTGCATGATTTGTATCTTGATACTCATCTACATGTAAATATTTCCAAGTATTTTGATACTTTGCTAAAACGTCTGGGCATTCGTGAAATAGTCTTACTGTTTCTAATATTAAATCGTCAAAATCTAGTGCATTAGCTTCTTTTAGAGCTTTTTGATATTTGCCATACGCAGTAACAACTTGTTGCATGTGTGCACTAGTTGCTTGGGACTGCGCTTCTTTCGGTAACAATGCCTCTGCTTTAAATCTTCCAATGTATGAAAGTACTGCCTTTGGTTTTAGCTCTTTATCTTCTATATTCATCTCTTTCAATATTTGTTTCATTATCTTTTGCTGATCATCTGTGTCATATATCACAAAGTGTCTTTCTCCTCCTAGGTGCTCTATATCTCTTCTCAGAATTCTTGCACAAATGGAGTGGAATGTCCCCATAATTGGTAGCTTTGCATGTGAAAATTCTCCATTCATATTTCTCCAGTCTGCTTCAGATCCACTTTGTACATGAAGCATTCGCTGTATGCGTTCTTTCATTGCATTTGCTGCTTTATTTGTAAAAGTTACAGCAAGAATTTGCCAAGGCTGTACACCTTGTTCCATTAAATATGCTATGCGATGTGTAAGTGCTTTTGTTTTTCCACTTCCTGCTCCAGCTAAAATAAGGACTGGGCCTTTTGTGTGTAATACAGCTTCTTTTTGTTGGGGATTTAGCCCGTCTAAAATGTTGGAAGTTGCTGTTGGCATGTACATTAGTGTAATGCAAAATGAAGAATGAAGAATGCAGAATGCAGAGTATTTTTTTATTTATTAACCAAGTTTTTTAGTAAGTGCAGTTTTGGCTTTATTTATAGCTAATTGTGTAATAGAAGCTTTTGGATTTTCTATTTTTTTTATTTCTTCATCTTGAACATCAATACTACCTGTCATTTTTTTCATATCTGAATTATTCATGTTTGGCATTCTCATATTTTCTTTTTTCGTTTTTACTTCTTGCGCTATTTCCGGATCCAGATTTCTAGCTTTTGTAAGAATATCTACTCCTAATTTAGACATGAATATATCTGCAGCATTTCGGAAATTTACGTGCCAATCTAAATCTGCAATTAGACTAACAATATTTTCTCTTTGCAGAGGATCCATTTTTTCAGCAATTTCGTAGTCTCGTATTTTTTTAAGGCTAGCAAGAATAGGAGCCAAAGCTTCTGGGCTAACGACGTAGAATGATATTCCGTCTTCATAAAAGTATGTTTTTTTAAGTTCAGAAATAGCATCAGTTGGAATAACAAAGAATACCGAAGGATAAATATCTGTATTATTTTTTAGTTTCTTTGCAGTCTTTTTTACATTTTCATTAATGTAAATTTGAATGTTGTCTGCCCTTTTAGAAACTTTAGAATCAAAAATAACATATTGACCAAGAAATTCTATAAAGAAATCTGGCTTTAAACTGCCATCAAAACCTTCTGGAAGATTATTGTTATCAAAATATTCAAAGGAATGTTCCTGCATTTTACAAAGGCTACTTAATAGTGCATTTACATTGTTTTCGTGATCATTCCACATACGGTCACGTTCCTCTATTTTCTTTTGTGTTTCTTCTTCATCTTTTCGGGCAACTCTTACTTTTTCGTTTTCAAATCCTTTTCTAGATTCTTCTAGATCTGCAAGCTTCTTATCATTTTCTTTTTCTCGTCTTGTTTCTTCTGCTTCATGTTTTGTTATTTTTGCAGAAAGACCCTCTTTTTCTTTTGTTAATGCCTTATTATCAGATTCTATTTTTGTAAGTTGTACAAATGTACTTTTGCCGTTTTCTGATAATTTAGTATTTTCAGTTTTTAATTGTTCAATTTGGCTTTTTAATTCACCTGTTTCTTCTTTTCGTCTATCTAGTTCTTCTTTGAGATAAGGATCTTCAATTTTTTCTGCTTTGCGAATAAACCAGACGATTCCTGCGCCGATTAATAATCCAATTATAAATGTGAGTGCAATTTCCATGTGTGGGGGAGTATAGCACAGGGTGAACGGATGTCCACTATGAAATGAAGCCAATGAAAACAATGCCGTAGAGGCGCAAAACAATGCTGTAAAGGCGCAAAACAATGCTGTAAAGGCGCAAAATATTGCGCCTCTACGGCATTATCTCATCTAATTGCTTGCTAAAAAAACCTATATTCGTAAACTTAATTTCAGATAACGAATCGGGGGCTTTAGGCTTTCGCACCCGTTATTTGCCTTCTTTCTAACGGAAGTGGCTCGGCTTATAATTTTCCACTCTCTTTACCATGGTAATGAAAAAGACCAATAAAAAGCGCCTAATTACTAAGCATTGCACTCATGATAAAGATACAGGTTCTCCGCATGTTCAGGTCGCTATTTTAACCAAAGAGATAGAACTTCTAACAAAACATTTAAAAGAACATTCTAAAGATTTCTCTGCACGCAGAGGACTTCTTGCTAAAGTTGCAAAACGAAGAACGCTTCTAAATTACCTAAAAATGAATAAGCCAGAACAGTATCAGAAGGTAATAGAAGCTAATAAGTTAAAGAAATAGACTATTTAAGTCTAGAATGTGTTTGTGACTGTGCCTCCAAAACATTTAAAGGATTTATATGAGCTTTTTGCGGAATTTGCGGAAGTAGATAATACCACTTGATTATTGCATTAGAAAATCATAATTATTTTTAATATGCTTTCTACTTTCAAATATTCGTTAAATAGGAGTACAATTCGTTTAGTTCTTTCCCTCCACTGCTTAACATTTAATAGTTAACATTTAACAGTTAATATTAGGAGTGTTTCTTTATATACATTTCCTCCTCTTTGTTGGTTGTTAATTGTTAATGGTTAATAGTTATCTTTGGTGAGGAAGGGAAATTATTTATTTTCCCTATTTAAATCATGGCTGAAGCTATAAAAGCTAATAAAGAGTATACGCTTGAACTTGGTGATAAAAAGATCACAGTTAAGACCGGAATGCTCGCAAATCAAACCAGTGCAACTGTGCTCTGCCAAATGGGCGACACTGTTTGCATGAGCAATGTAACTCTTTCGCGTAGTGCACGTGACAACGTCGACTACTTGCCGTTGCAAGTCGTATATCAAGAGAAGTACTACGCAGGTGGAAAAATCTGTGGTGGTCGCTTCCGAAAACGTGAAGGTCGTCCAGGAGATGACTATGTACTTAAATCTAGATTAATAGATAGAGGACTTAGACCAATGTTTGCCAAAGGTTTCCATAACGATATTCAAGTGTTTGCTACTGTAATGAGTTACGACTTTGAGAATAATCACGATGTTGTTGCATCAAACGCTGCAAATTTAGCTGTTGCTCTTTCGGAGGGTCCAGCAGATGGTCCAATTGGATCTGTTCGTGTTGGAATGATAGATGGTGAACTTGTATTGAATCCATCTTTAGAAGCTATGAAGAAATCTGAATTAGATCTTTTCCTTACTGCTGCATCTGGACGAATAGTAATGATTGAAGCTGGTGCAAATCAGATTTCCGAAGAAGATATGTTAAGAGCAATTGAGTTCGGAAAGAAGTGGGCACAGAAGATTGTAGAATTTTTTGCAGGTATTCAAAAAGAACTTGGTAAGCAGAAGCTTGAAGTAGGTACGGGGTACGACAACGAAGAAGCTTGTGCATTTCTTGCTTCTTATGCGCTTTCTACCATCACTGAAGCAATTAAGAATCCTATGGATAAATTAGATCGTCGTGCAGTGTTTGCAGATCTTATGGACAGAGCAGAAGAAAAGCTTGTAGAGAAGTTTGGTGAAGCAGGTGAAGACGAAGCACTCATCGAACTTTATGCAAATGCATCTAAATTGATGGACAAAGTAATCAAAAATGAAGTTCGTCGTTTAATTCTAGAAGAAGAGACACGAATGAGTGGTCGTAAAATAGATGAAATTCGTCCAGTTGAATCAATGGTAGATGTGCTTCCAAATCGTGTACATGGTAGTGCGCTCTTCCAGCGTGGGGAGACACAAGGTCTCACTACATGCACACTTGGTAGTCCAGGAGACAAGCAGTTAGTTGAAGGTATGGAAGGTGAGAAAGAACTACGTTACATGCATCACTATAATTTCCCTCCATTCTCTGTAGGTGAAACGAGCAATCGTTTGTTTGTTGGAAACCGAGAGATTGGTCATGGAAATCTAGCACAACGTGGACTAGAACCTGTACTCCCAACTGAAGAAGAATTCCCGTATACCATTCGCACCGTTACAGAAATTCTTGAGAGCAATGGATCATCTTCCATGGCTGCGACTTGTGGTTCTACACTTGCTCTTATGGCTGCAGGTGTACCAATTAAGGCACCAGTATCTGGAATTGCTATGGGCTTGATGTCTGATATAGAGAACGATAAATACATCATTCTTTCAGATCTTCAAGATGAAGAGGACTTTGGAGGAGATATGGACTTTAAGGTAACAGGAACCGAGAAAGGAATCACTGCTATTCAAATGGATATTAAGGTTAAAGGATTGCCAGATCATGTGTTTGAGACTGCTCTCGCAAAAGCAAAAATCGGTCGTTTGCACGTTTTGAAGGAAATGCTCAAGGCTATTGCTGAGGTTAGAGAAGAAATGAGTCCATACGCACCACGTATTGAAACTATAAAGATAAATCCAGATGATATTCGCCTTGTTATTGGTAAGGGTGGAGAAACCATTCAGAAGATTACTGGTGAATTAGGAGTAGATATAGACATAGAAGACGAAGGTCTTGTCTTTGTTACATCTGTAGATGGTGAGTCTATGAAGAAAGCAAAAGAATGGATTAATATGATTGTTGCGAAGCCAGAAGTCGACACAGTATACGACTGTAACGTTGTGCGTATTATTGATGGTGTTGGTGCAATTGTAGAATTCCTTGGGGGCAAGGATGCAATGATACATATCTCAGAGTTACAATGGGCACGTACAGAAAATGTTGAAGATATTGTGAAAGTAGGTGACCAAGTGCAAGCAAAGTGTGTTGAGTACAATGCAGCAGACGGAAAAACACGTATGTCACTCAAGCAAATGACTGAGCGCCCAGAAGGTATGGCACCAGATCGTCCTAGAGGACCACGTCCATCTAATGGTGGAGGACACAGAGCCCCACCACGAAGACGTTAACCAGTAGTACTGGCTATCTTTCCTAAAATATCACTTTTTAACTTAAGTATAGAGAGAAATGCTTCCTCTCTCTGGTAAGGAGACTTTTCCTGCCAGAGGGGGATAGTTTTCTCTGTTACCCTAAGAAGCTCATTTATTTCTTTCATGCTTGGTTGATGTTCTTGCCAGTTAATATTGTTTTTACTAAATGTATCTAGTACATGATTTATTCTGTGCATGGTTCTGTGAACTGCTTCTTGGAGTAATTGCTCACGTCTTGCATCCAATGTATATAGAGTTGTGTCTTCGTTGTAGAAATCTGGTATTTCGTTTAGCAAATTTTGTGCTTGTTTGTATGCAATAATTAAAGTATCCCAGTCTTCTTCATCCATTTTTTTATGTTCTGACGTTTTTTGTATTAAACCATCAAAGTCTTGTCTTATAATAAATAGACCTTCGCGAATATTATGAAATACATCTTCGAATGTCATTCGGTGGACTTGTTTAAGGGCAATTTCTTGATGATGAGATACAAGTTTTGTAACGAAAATAGCAAAAATAAACAGCGCACTCACACTTTGCATACTTGCTAGCGCTTTAGAAAATCCTCTTGGGGTTATGTCTCCATATCCTGTAGATGTTGCTGTAATTATGCTGTAATAAAGACTATCTAAAAATCTAATCCAGTGGCTTTCAATTCCAACTAGTTGGGCAGGACCATGGTGAGAAACATCTCCAATACTTGCGAAAGAGAAATAGCCCAAGGCAAATAGTAGTGCCAATGAAATCCATATACTGAAAAGCTCTGAATATGAGCGTTTAGTAAGTTGCTCTAGTGCTCGCACGAAAAGTGATGAATGGTTTTTTGGCTTCATAACAATAGGTAATTATAACATATTTGATAGTAAATGTCTAATAGGTGAATATATGTGTAGTATAGCAGTGAAGCAGTAAAACAATGTATAGACTACTTTTATCTCTATTCCTCTATGTTCATTTTTTTCTTGATAAAAAAACTCCATATATGAAACGCAAACAAAAAGCCCAGACAAGCTGGGCTTTTTGTGATCTGGCACTATGATGCTTATGAACTTTTTTTAAATGGTGTTCCACGCTTCCAGACAGCGTAAA
>DAOWDW010000106.1 GCA_030638845.1 Candidatus Peregrinibacteria bacterium
CTTTTCCTAGGTGCGAGGGTAATATAGGAACGAACCACCATTCGACAAGCTCATGGCAAGAAAAAAATCAAGCAAACGCGATTTCGTCGTCGTGTTATACTATCCACTTTCATTAGCTCACAGAAACGAGCTTACGCCTTCGTTGCACTTAGGGCTACTCGTCATCTGTTCGCATTATTATTAAGTTATGATCGACTCCTCCTCCAGGCGCGTTTGCAACTTATCCAAAAATGCATAACTATTCTGCACTTTACACTTATAGAGTAGGTAGTCTATACGTCTGCAAAGCTTTCTTAGCTCTTTTGTATGTAGGCATTCCAATTTCAACTAGATTCCAGAATGCAGGGGAGTGGTTACAGCGTTTTCTGTGTGCCAGTTCGTGAATAATTACGTATTTAAGTGAAGATGGTGGTACAAATAGAAGTGCTGAATTTAACATAATTACACCTTTTGGGCTACAGCTACCCCATTGAGAGCTGGCAAAGCTTAGTCTTACTTTATTGTATTTAACTTTTAGCGTGTTATTGTTTATATTCTCCACAAGTTGCTCAATTCTTGGTTTTTCTGCTTCTGAGAGAGTTTTCCAAAGGAATCTGTGTAGTGATTGCTTTTTGGTTCTTGGTCCAATATATATTCTAAATCCAAAATCTGTTCTTTCGGATTCGGTTTTATATCCTGGGTAAAGAGTGAATGTATATCGTTTTCCAGATGCTACATTTATTGTGCATTTTTCCGCTCCATTAAGCAGAGAAGCAAAAGGGTCGATCACAATTTTTGTTCTTCTTTCTTCAAGAAGATGTTGGGTCATACTTCTGTATAACCATTCAATATGTTTTCTTTCCTCTATCGAATTTAAGCCTTTCGCGAGTCGAATTATTATGGTTCCATCTTTATAAACTGCACGAGAATGCTTGTTTTTGGTTCTTTCAATGCGTTTTCTAAACTTTTGAGTAACTTTTTTTGGCATCATATGTGCCTATTTTACTCTTGTCCTCAAGTAAGTGAGAGTATTTTCTTAGAAGAGTTCTAAGCCGTCTTCCATTTGCTGTATACAGGCAGTACTAGCCTTTTTAGTTGTAATCCAAGTACTTACTAAAGATTTAAGTTCCTCTTCTTGTGGTATTGCCTCAAATAGAGGTTCTGTAGATGTGAAACAGGAAATAACCTCATTAAGTGCATTTATATTTTCCTCTGAAAGCTCTTGTTCTAATTCTGTGTTTAGACGTACTAAAATGTGGGAAGTCCATGTTGAGTTTCTTTCTGCGTAAGATTTTATTAGTGCTTTTCGAACAGGAAGTCTGTACAGGCTATGTAAATTTTGTTTTGCTTCTAAAAGATCTTCTTCGGTTTTATAGACATCTGTATCTATTCCATTTTCTATTGCAGATATTGCATCAACCAAATCACTAATCAGTTTTTCTAAATTAGTTTTAGATTCTTCTGAAATTCCAACAACAATTTTTGAATATTCTAAATGTTTTTCCCAGTATTCTTTTTCATCAACTATATTATTTCTAAAGCATCTAACTTTTGTAGAAAAGAGTGTAAGTTTATTAGATTTTCTTAGATCTTTTTTACATTTAATAGCATTCTCTTTTTGTTTGTTCCAGTAATTTTGAGCGAATGAGAATAAACTTTCTGTTTCTTTCCAAGTTTTCATCATGGCAAGTCTAAAGTCTTTTGATTTTTCTATTCTTTCTTGCCATTTTGTTTCTTCTAATTTAGGTGTTGCAGATTCTGTACTTGTTTCGTTATTTCCATTTTCTTCACCTTGGGCAAGTGTGGGAAGAAATATTAGAAGAGCTATTATGATGTATTTTCTTATCATGATAATGCTTTGGCAGGTAGATTATTAGGAAAGTAGGCTAGTAGGCAGGTAGGTTGGTAGAATTAATATATTACATTTTTATTTTCTATTCTTCATTCTTCATTTTTATAAGTTCTTTTTCTTTCTCAACAAAATCTATTACTGTTTCTACAAATGTAGCATGACTCCAAGTAAGTGGAGCTACAGATAAATGTTGACCAGTAAATGGATTTAGTTGCTCTGGAAGTACTCCAGATGGAGTTGCTTTACTTGCAGTCCACTGGAGAATATCTCTTGCAGGTTTTAAATCTTCTATTCTTTCAGCTTGATCTATATACCATCCTGCTTGCCATAAAGTTGTAATTATCCAAGGATTTCCTGGTACATCTGGTGTCGGGGTTGCTACTGAGTGATAATAATCTTCTGTATATCTAGCCATGCCTCCTACTTCTGTTCGTACAGTTAAAGTATTTATCATTTGTTGCATTGTAGATACCATTCGTGGATCTTTAGATGACAAGATTCCCAATTTCCAAAGAACAGAAATACTTGCATCTATGGTGTCATCTTTTTCAATCGTTTTTCCATTTTCTCTTTTAATCTTTTTTAAGAAGCGTCCTTTTTCTTCGTCAAACAAATGAAAAAGAAGTGCTTGTTTCATTTTATCTGCAGTTTCTTGATAGCGTTCTTCGTGTGTAAAGTGCCCGAGAGCATGGCACATTTGTGCAGAAGCTTGCAACCCAGCAATTGTACAAGCAGTTGTATATGTAAATATTCCTTTATGTTCTTCCCATGGGTCATAACTGGCTAGTGGTAAGCCAGTTTCTTTTTCTGTATATTCGCAAAGAAATTCCGCTGCTTTCTTTGTGAAATTTTCGTACATATGTTGAATAAATTCAAAGTCATTAACACGTTCGAAGTGTTGCCACATTGCATGAAGTACTAATGCAGTTTCATCTTCTTGAATTGGAAGTTGTGCTTTGCCATCACGAAACCAAGGGTGCCAAGAAGAACCAAAAGATCCATCTGGATTAAATTTGTGCATCATGTATCCATCTTTACTTTGTATATCTACACAAAATTCAAAGAAGCGTCTTGTTACTTCCATGTATCCTGCTTTGTCTAATGCTAAAGAAACAAATGCTCCGTCTCGTGGCCATACATATGTGTATGTATCTTTATTAAATGCCATTATATCTGCATCTGCAGCTGCAATTATTCCTCCATTATTATCTGCATGCATTCGTATAAGTAGCAAACTTCGTTTGTACAAATCTAGTATATTTTGCTCAAGAGAACCGAGTGTTCTATGAGTTTTATTTACCCAGCTTTTCCAATAGTTGTGGCAGTTTCGTTGAGCACTTTCTGGAGTTTCTTCCATTATATATTTATGTAGATCTACAACTTCTTCTATGCTTTTGCCGAGGCACATCCACATAGTTACTTTAGATTCTTTGTCTGGGCA
Organism: Candidatus Peregrinibacteria bacterium; assembly: GCA_030638845.1. Classification (GTDB taxonomy): domain Bacteria; phylum Patescibacteriota; class Gracilibacteria; order Peribacterales; family Peribacteraceae; genus JABGQH01. Next base: position 3,273 of record DAOWDW010000106.1, read on the forward strand.
TATTTTGCAATGTATCCCAACTGTAGAATCTACAGATCCTTGTTCTATGGTTGTCATAGAAAGTTCGCCATCTTCTGCGTCTCGCCATGTTCCTTCTTTACCTTGGTATTCAGATTTACCAATGCTATACGAGTTAATTCCACATGCTTTAACTCCTTTTCTACTTTTTAAAACAGAGTGGCATGCATCTTTATATTCGCTTATTGGTTTATCGTTTACTGGACTAGATGTTTCTCCTCCAACTAAGAAATATCGTTTTTGACGGTAATGAATCACTGAATTTGTATATGGCTCGTAGAATGCAGTATCTTTTTGTTTATCTCCGTATATATGTAAATCATGATGAAAAAAGAAGCGTACCTCTTTTTCTTCTCCGTCTATACTTACAACATTAAATTGCCTTACAAGAATATTTTTTACAGGATGAACAAAATCTTCAGAAGTAATCATTAATCCTAATTTTTCATTTCTTAGTAACGAATGACCTACAAGTGTTTCTGGTCTATAGTTGGGAGTTATATTCCAGTCTGAGTCTGAAAACCATGAAAATCCTTTTCCTTTTACCCATACTCCAGTTTTATGTACATCTCCATAATCGGTATGATCTTCCATCCCAACATATGGAAAGTACAAGTCTCTCATTTGGAGATTTTCATCAAATGTTGCAAGTGTGGAGCCGTTTCCTATAATTATTGAGCGAGGCATTATTTAAATGAAAGAAATAAAGAAAATAAAAGAAATGAAGGAAATAAAAAGGTTAAGAATTGGAGACAGAGGAATGAGTATTTAGGCGTAATTTTATATCATGTATTGCATGTGAGAATCGTCTGTATGCTTCATATGGTGAATCATATGGACTGAAGTATTTGTGGACATCACCGTCACTCCAGTATTTTGTACACATGTAATAAAAATGATCTGATGTTTGGAGGCGACGCCATGTTTTAATAAGCTCTGGGTCATTACTTGCTTTTACAGCATGCTCTAATTCATAGATTGCATTTAGTGCTGCTTTTTGAATTTCATTCCCACTCCATGCAGATAAGTCTCTTTCTGTATCTGCCCAAGATACTGGAGTGTGTGCATTAAATTCTTTTTCCACTTCAAATTTTCCTAGAGGAGTATTTGTATCTTTTGGTCGTTTCCAAAGTGAAGATAGTGCAGAAATCATTGAAGTAGCTTCTTTTGTAGCTTTATCTTCTTGCTCTCTTGTATTTGTTCCAATTCTATTTTCCCATTCATCAATTATTTCAGATGGTGTGAGAGTTTTAATTCCTCGTTTTTCCCATACAATTGGTAGTTGCTCTAGGAAGCTAAATATTCCTGTGTCTGCCCATTGATGTTCTCCAAATGTTTCGTAGTCCATAAACAGATTAATGTTATGTCCATGATTTTCTAGTAGCCAATCTGTAAATGTTTCTGCAGTTAATGGAAAACCTATCCAGGATTTATCTGAAAAACGGAATGCTACATCATCTGAAAGACGATAATTTTTAAGTAGAACATAAATATTTTTATCTGGGACACTATCTGGGAATTGCTTATTTATTACGTTCCAGTAATTTTCATCTGGAAGATAAAAGTTTGGTGGAATGTAAGGATCATTTGGGCTTCTCCCTTGTAAAATATGATCTGCTCCCTCTGCTAGAATTCCTCTAAATCCCATTAAACGTGCAATGTGAGCAATTTCATTTGTAAATATTAGTTCTGTATTTCTAAATATTCGTGGATACTGACCAAATAATTCATTTATTTTATTTGCCTGCATAGAAACCTGTTCACAAAATTCGGGGAGTGAATGAAGTGCACTTAATGAGTGGTAGTAAGTTTCTGCCATAAATTCAACTTGCCCTGTATCCGCAAGTGCTCTAAATGAATCTAATACATCTTTTCCATATTCTTCACATTGGTCTAAAAATACTCCAGATATCGAATATGAAATTCTAAATTCTGGATGATTTTTAAGCATTTTTAACATTAGAGCGTTTGCTGGTAAATAGCATTTTTCTGCTACTTTGCGGAATATGTCGTGATTTTTTTGGTGATCGAAGTAATCTTCGTGTCTGCTGTGTCCTATTTCTGTATAACGAATATCGCGCAAGCGGTATGGTTGATGGACTTGGAAGTAAAAGCAGATATTTGGATTTTTATTGTTCATAGTTTTTGTATTGGAATTTATGTTGATTAACAGCGATCTAATATTTTGTGGTAAAGAGATCTAACTTGTTTGGCTTGGTTTTCCCAAGTTAGAGTTTTAAGGATATGTGATGCTTCGGATCTAAGTTGAGATCCTAGGACATTTTCTCGAAGTATAGTTAATACACAGTCAGCCATTTTTGCTGTATCCCAGAAATCAACTTTCAATGCGTGATTCATTACCTCTCCTACACCAGATTGATTTGAAAGTACTACAGGTGTTCCTTCTGCAACTGCTTCCAGTGCGACAAGACCAAAAGGTTCTGAAAGAGAAGGCATAACAAAACATTCAGCTTGAGCAAATAGCTTTTGCGCTTCTGTATTACTAACTTTCCCAGCAAAAATTACATTGTCTTGCAACCCAAGAGCATGTGTTTTGTGTATTAATTCTCCAAGCATATGTCCGTCTCCAGCCATTACAAAATGAACATCTGGGCGATATTTATGTACCTGCGCAGCCATATCTAAAAATTGATTTGGTCCCTTTTGCACTGTAAGTCTCCCAAGGAAAAGAATCATTGGACCACGTTTTTGTCTGTACTCTGTCCTTAAGGCGCCTCCTAACTCTGCCGTAGTTTTATTATTTCCGTTATGTACAACAGTTATTTTATTTGGATTAATTCCATAGTGCCCAGTAAGTATTTCCTTTGTGTAGTTACTAACTGCAATAATATTATCTGCATGTAAAAATCCACGTTTTTCTTTTTCATAAATCCAAGGATTTGGATGGAAATGCGTTCTGTCTAATTCAGTTGCATGAATATGTGCGACTAGTGGTTTTTTATGATGAGCAGATGCACGTATTCCTGCTTCGTATGTCATCCAGTCATGGCAGTGAATAACATCTGCTTCAACATTTTTTGTTAAATCTATACTCATTGCAGTGTAGTTTTCTATTTCTTGCGCTAAATCTTCACCATATATTTGGTTTTCTTCATGCGATTCTATTGCTCGAATTCTGTGTGCATATTCTTCTACAGAATCGTAAGGTTTTAGGTTACTTGTTACAATAATACGTTCTAATTCTTCGGGGGTTGGTGCAATAATATCTAGTTCTTGTGCAGCTTGTGGATTTGGATGTGGCAAAACAAGAGATATATCAATACCATTTCTAAGTAGTCCTCTTACCAAGCCTTGACATGCAACACCTAGCCCACCTAAGTGAATTGGTGGGTATTCCCAGCCGAACATAAGAGAACGTAGCGACATTTTTTTGTATTTATTTATATTTTGCGTCAAATCAAGTAATTATAGCAGAAATTTTGGTTTTAAGGAAGGGTTAATATGGGCATTTAAACCAGTGTTGGCTTGATGCAAGAGAATTTATTTGATATTATTCACTATAATGAATATTATATATGCAGTTACTTTATCTTTTACCTTCGGTTCATTCAGAAACATTTGGTTCAATTATTGAGCAATTGCTGGATAGCAATAAAGAAAAGGCTATTTATGTATTAGAAGTAATTGCTCGTATTAGAGAAAATAATGGTCATCCACAGATGCCATTAGCAAAATGTCTAAAGGGTGTTGACGGACAAATGAATGAAATTAGAGTGCCGTACGGTAGAAATGAATTACTACGTGTTTACTACTTCATAGACTATGAGAATGATGCAATGGTGTTACTAAATGGAATTATTAAACCTGATGGAAGAAATAAATCATCTAGCTATGAAAAGAAAGCAGGTAAAAAACTAAATAAAGCTATAGAAAAATCAATTCAATTAGCACTTCAATTCAAAGCTGCATACCATTATTCCCACCCTGACTATGAGTCATTCATTAACTAATAAACTGGCAAAACTAGTAGATAGCGACTTGTACAAAGAAAGGTCTGCACGGCATAAAAAGATGATTATTCTTGGTGAAAAAATATATGGTAGACGCAAGGATCTTGAATTGACTCAACAAGAATTAGCCACTAAAACTGGTTACAAAAGCCAGCGTGCAATTAGCCAGCTTGAAAGTGGTGAGTATGCTGAAAAGAAAGGTATAACTGACGAAATGTACAGTCGTTTAGC
>DAOWDW010000114.1 GCA_030638845.1 Candidatus Peregrinibacteria bacterium
GATAGAAAATGCAGAGGTAGAAGCAAAAAAAGAAACTGAAAAACTAGAAGAAGTATATTCAAGTGCAGAGGCGAAGAAAGTAAGTGAGCTTACGGAAACTTTTACAAATTATTCATCCCAAACAGCGTAAAATTATGGCAGTTGTAACAATGCAAAAAGTGGCAATAATAGCAGAGAAATCTTTAAAAGAAGATCTTTTAGAGACAATGCACCGCGAAGGAGTTTTAGAAATTTCAGAAAGTAACCACGTAGGAGAGGTAGACCATACAGAGGTAAAATTCCGCGCAGCAGACTTACAATTTGCTGTACAAACATTAAAGAATGTAGCTAGTAAAAATACTCTTGCTGCAGCAGATAAAATGGTAACGGAATCTTCTATATTAGAAGCTTCTTTACATACAGATATCCGAGGAATAGTTGATGAACTTCATAAATTAGAAACAAGTGATACAGAAGCAGAAAAGAAGCTACAAGAATTAACTCAAACTCATGAAATACTTCTGCCTTGGTCAAAATATCCTTATCTTCTTTCCCAAAAGAAAGAAACAACTACAACTATTGTAGAAACAGGAATATTGCCAACTGCAAACCTTGAAGAATGTAATGAAGAATTGAAAAAAGAACTTCCTAGAATAGAACTACTTATAGTTAATAATAACGAAAGAGAAACATCTATTACATTCCATGTTTGGAAAAAAGACTTTAGTCGTTTCTCGGAAATTGTTGCCAAATTCGGTTGGACAGTGCAAACGCTCCCCGAAGCAAAAGGAACAGCACAAGAAACATTGGAAGAACTAACAGTAGAAATTAAAAAGTTAAAACACTTAAAAGAAAAAAATAATAAAGAGAGAGTAAGACTTTCTGTAGAACTTCCAAATCTTAGAAAGGCACAAAAATTCTTAGGATGGTTAGACGAAAAACAAGCAGCACGCGAATCTCTTGCAGAAACACATGGAACAGTAACTCTGCTAGGATGGATGCCTAAAAAACAGATAGTTTTGCTAGAAAGCAGACTACAAAAACTATCTCCAGCAATTATGATACTTAAAGTAAAACCAGATGAAGGAGAAGGAGCTCCTGTTTTACTCAAAAACTCTAAATTAATTACACCTTTCCAAAGTGTTACAAACCTATACGGAATGCCAATGTACAATGAAATGGATCCTACAAGAGCACTTTCACCTTTCTTTATTCTATATTTTGCACTTTGTCTTACAGACTCTGGATATGGAGCAGTAATAGCACTGCTAACTGGACTTCTACTGCTTAAAACAAAGCAATCGGTAGAAGAGGCAACTTTGGTATGGCTTCTATTTATGAGTGGAATTGTTACTTTCTTTGTAAGTATTCCATTCGGAGGATGGTTTGGTCTTATGCCTTCACAGGTTCCCTTGTTCCTTACAAAGGAAACTGTAGATGGAGCACTTCTATTCCGAGGTCAGGTTTGGGACTTAACAGTAGAATCTGGTATTACATTCCTACAAAATCTTTCAATAGTCCTTGGGCTTACTCATTTATTCTTCGGCATGTTTCTTGCCGGAATGCATAAATGGATACATGGGCAAAAAGCCGCAGCTTTCTGGATGGACTTTACAAACCACATAATGCTTGGAGCAGTTATTTTTGCACTACTTGCACCAGAGTCTATACAAAGTATTAAAATGTACCCTCTATATATAGCATTAGCTTTAATGATATGGGGAAAGGGATATGGTACAAAGTGGTTTTTACGCCCAATAGTAGGACTACTTGGAGTAGTTAATTTTTCTATAGGCATGCTTAGTAATACATTAAGTTACCTTCGTATTCTTGCCTTAGGGCTTGTAACAGGAGCACTTGCAATGGCAGTAAATCAAGTAGCTGTAGAACTAGGAAACTTATTCCCAATATTCATTGCAATTCCATTAATAGTAACAATATTTGTTGTAGGGCATTTAGTTAGTATTGCATTAAATGCACTTGGAAGTTTTATACACTCAGGTCGTCTTCAATTTATTGAATTTTTTGGTCAATTCTTTGAAGGAGGAGGAAGACAATATTCTCCATTCTCTCGTCGCACTTAATTTTTTTCTTTTATTCATTTTCTTTTTTTTACCATGAAAAAATTCGTATCCATTGGCACCGCAGCCGCAACTCTTGCAACTCCCATCGCCATATTTGCTCAAAGTCCAGAAGCTGTAGAAGCTATAGCAGCTTCCGCACCTGTTGCATTCTGGGGACTTGCCCTCGCATATACTGGTGCTGCAGTAGGAACATTCTTAGCATGTCTTGGCTCTATTATTGGAGTTAGCATGGTTGGTCAGTCTGGCGCAGGTCTTCTTACCGAAAAACCTGAGCTTGCAGGAAAAGTTATTCTTTTAGCTGTTCTTCCTGGTTCTCAGGGACTATATGGAATGGTTGGTTCTCTCCTATTTATCTTCGGATTTAAAACTGTTATTACAGGAGAATTAGCACTATCCGTTAGCCAAGGAGCTGTACTTGCAGCAGCATTCTTGCCAGTTGCTATTACATGTCTTACATCTGCTCCTTTCCAAGCAAAAGTATGTAGTGCAGGTATGCACATGCTTGCAAAAGACGATAAACTTTCTGGGAAAGTAATTGTTATGGCTGCTTTAGTAGAAACATATGCTCTTCTTGGATTTCTAATTACCTTCTTCATGTTAAACACATTCAAAGCAGGAATTATAGTTGGATAATTTATTAATTTTTCATTTTCTATTTTTCATTTTTCATTTTATAAACCATGGCACTTAAAGACATTCTAGATGCAATATCACAAAAGGCAGACGAACAAATTAAAATGGAACGTTTTGCACATCAAAAGCAAATAAGTGGAATGCGCGAAGCTGCAGAAAGATCTGCTGCTAAGAAAAAACAAGAGCTTGCAAAGCAGAAAGAAAGAAAGAAAAAGCAGTTACGAATGAAGACTCAAGCACATGCAGATACTATTACCAAAAGTGCAGTACTAAATAAAAAACGAGCACTGCTAGATAGAATATATGAAAAAGTTCTTGAAGAAATAAGTAAACTTCCAGACGAAAAAATAGAATCTCTATTAAGGAGTGCGTTAAAAGAAATTGATGGAAAAGGGGAAATATTCCCTGCAAAATCACATGAAAACCTTCTAAAAAAATTAGCACCTTCGGAGCATACTATTGGAAAACCAATTGATGCAAAAGGAGGATTTCTATTTGTTTCAGACACTCAAGAGCAAGATTTTACCTTCGAACATCTAGTTAATGAATGGCTAAGACCAAAAACAGAACTAAATACAGCTACTTTCCTA
>DAOWDW010000069.1 GCA_030638845.1 Candidatus Peregrinibacteria bacterium
CTCTGTAAACGCAGAGGTTTTATATTCCCTGGATCGGAAATTTACGGAGGCTTGGCAAATACTTGGGACTACGGACCACTAGGAGTAGAACTAAAAAATAGAGTTAAGCAACACTGGTGGAAAACTTTCGTACATAAAAAGCCAGAAATTATGGGAACAGATACAGCAATTTTAATGAATTCCAAAGTTTGGGAGGCAAGTGGACATGTTTCAAATTTCAACGATCCTTTAGTGGACTGTAAAGCATGTAAGGCAAGATTCCGTGGAGATCATCTTTTGGAAGAAAAACTAGGAATAGAAGCAGTAGTTGTTTTGGATCTAGATCAAATTCAGCCAATGCTAAAAGCTGAAAAAATTGTATGCCCAACTTGTGGCAAATGTGATTGGACGCAGGCAAAGCAATTTAACATGATGTTTAAAACGCATCAGGGTACAAACGAAGAAAGTGCAACGGAGGTTTATTTAAGACCAGAAACTGCACAAGGAATGTTTGCCAACTTTAAAAATGTATTAAATACAGAGCGCCCTCGTCTTCCATTTGGCATGGCGCAGATTGGTAAGGCATTTAGAAATGAAATTACTCCTGGTAATTTTACTTTTAGAACAAGAGAGTTTGAGCAAATGGAAATAGAATATTTTGTAGAGCCAAATGACGCTCCAAAATTATTTGATAAACTTAAAGAAGACCAATGGAACTGGTACACAGGACTTGGAATAGATAAAGATAACCTAAGATACCGAGAGCACGATGAAAACGAATTATCATTCTACAGTCAAAGAACTGTAGATATAGAATATAAATTCCCATGGGGCTGGGGAGAACTTTCTGGAATAGCAGACAGAACAGATTATGATTTAACTCAACACGAAAAACACTCTGGACAAGACCTTAAATATACCGATCCAGATGATGCTAATAATAAATTTATTCCATATGTTATAGAGCCAACATTTGGTTGCGACCGAAGTGTTCTTACATTCTTGATAGATGCTTATACCGAAGAAGAACTTCCAAATGGTGACGTAAGAACAGTAATGAAATTCAATAAACAAATTGCTCCAATAGATATAGCAATTTTGCCACTTAGTAAAAAAGAGCCACTACTAAAAAAGGCACAGGAATTACATAGTATGTTGCTAAATAATACTAATTTAGTAATAGATTTTGATGTTACTGGATCTATAGGAAAGAGGTATAGAAGACAGGACGAAATAGGAACACCACTATGTATAACAGTAGATTTTGGAACAATAGGAGAAGATGCAGAACAAGGAGAAAAAGATACAGTTACTATTCGAGACCGAGATACATTAGTTCAAGATCGTGTAAATATATCTGAATTGAGGGAGAGGATTGCGGAAGAATGGAAGAAACAATGAGATATAGCAATACATCAATGAAGCAATATGATTAAACGCTTCGATTATCGCTTGTGATTGTTTTATTGCTTCATTGTTTTATTCCATATGGTTACCCTATACTTCCTCCACTTCCCTAACCATTTATAACAAATGTTTTCCTTTTCATTCGCACCTACAGTTAATAAAAAGACTCCCCTACTTCTTCCTATTACAGAAGAAGATGTAAAGAAGTTACCAAAAGAAGTATTATCCCCTCTTTCAAAAAACCAAAAAGATACTGTTAGATTGGCTTTAAAGAATAATGTTCCTTCTGAAGGGTTTCTTACAGTACATTCAAATGATTCTCTTGTAATTATATTACTTCTTAAAAAGAAAAAAGAATTAACTACTAGAGATGCACGTGAAATAGGACAACAAGTTTTTTCTTCTGTGGCAAAATGGAAAGTTGCTAGCCTAAATATTGCAGAAGGATCTTTAGATGGCGAAATGTTAACCGCATTCCGAGAAGGAGTAGTACTTGGGTCTTATGAATTTAATGATTTTAGAGGATCAGTTTTTAAAGATAAAAGAAAGCAACACATAGAACTAACAAAAGTATTCTTCCTTGGAAAAAAGATTTCAGGTGAACAGAAACAACTTAAAATACTTCTTAAGGCAACTTCTCTTACAAAAGATATAATTAATTGCCCTCCTGCGGAGGCAAATCCAAGCTACCTAGAAAGAAAAATAAAAAAGATTGCAAAAGAAATTCCAAAAGTTAAAGCTACCGTACTAAAAGAAAATGAGCTTAAGAAATTGGGATGTAATGGAATACTTGCTGTAGGGCTTGGTTCTCATGAGCAGTCACGACTCCTTATATTGGAATATA
>DAOWDW010000045.1 GCA_030638845.1 Candidatus Peregrinibacteria bacterium
AATAGTAGATTTAATACTTTCTGCGGATACGCATCCTTTTTAAGTTCTACAATAACTCTAACCATACAATCACGGTCTGACTCATCTCGAATATCCGAAATACCTTGAATAACTTTGTCTTGAACTAACTTTGCCATCTTTTCTATCATTGCAGACTTATTTGTTTGATATGGAAGTTGGTCTATTCGAATTTGATACTTCCCACTTTTGTTCTCTTCTATTTCTGCTTTTCCCCGAACAATTACAGAGCCTCTACCAGTTAAATACGCCTGTTTTAAAGCTTCTTGATTGTAAACAATTCCACCTGTTGGAAAATCTGGACCTTTAATATATTCAAGAAGATCTTCAACAGTAGCATCCGAATTTTTCATAAGATACTGCACTGCATCTATAAGTTCTATTAAATTATGTGGAGGAATGTTTGTTGCCATTCCCACAGCAATACCAACCGTTCCATTAAGTAATAAATTAGGAACTTTTGCAGGTAAAACTGATGGCTCCTGTCTAGAACCATCATAGTTAGGACGATAATCGACAGTTTTTTTATCTATATCTTGCAACATTTCTTCTGCCAATTTTTGCATTTTAGATTCTGTATAACGCATAGCAGCTGCGCTATCTCCGTCAATTGATCCAAAGTTACCCTGCCCCTTTACAAGCATATGACGCATAGAAAAATTCTGTGCCATTCTTACCATAGACTCATAAATAGCACTATCTCCATGTGGATGATACTTACCCATAACCTCACCAACTACAGCAGCAGATTTTCTGAATTTAGCCGTACTTTTTAGACCCATTTCATGCATAGAATATAAAATTCTTCTATGCACCGGCTTTAACCCATCTCTTGCATCTGGCAAAGCACGCATAACTATAACGCTCATTGCGTAACTTAAATAACTTTCCTCCATTTCAGTTACTATTGGACGCGGTGATACACGCCCAATGTTTGCAAGAGTTGCCTTAGCTTGAACAACTTTTGGCTCTTTCTTTGTAGCTATTTCTTCATCTTGAGCTTTGGTTTCACCGTCATCAGACGAAAACAACTCTGGTTGCTCGTCTAAATTTGCGTCGTCTTTGTCACCTTTTTTGGGCATACTAAAATCGGGGTGTAAATATGTTCGACAAGGATGATAGCACCTAGAGATTCAAAGGCAAAAATAAGAAAGTAGTATTTGCGGATTTCGGATATTTATCTGATAATATAAAAGCTACATACCTACTCGCCTACCTGCCTACTCGCCTAATGCTATCTATCGTCTCCACACCTATCGGCCCTTCGACAAACTCAGGGTCTATCATCTACATAACTAATATTTAATAGGATGCTATCTATCGTCTCCACACCTATCGGCCCTTCGACAAACTCAGGGTCTATCATCTACATAACTAATATTTAATAGGATGCTATCTATCGTCTCCACACCTATCGGCAATCTGGGTGATATAACTCTTCGAGCAATAGAAACTATAAAAAAATGCGATATTGTCGTATGTGAAGACACAAGAGTTACTGGTAATTTGATAAATAAGTTAGAAATAGATAAGAAAAAACTAATCTCGTACCATGGCTACAGTAATCAAAAAAAGATAGATGATATTATAGATCTACTTAAAAAAGATAATCACGTTGCATTAGTAAGTGATGCAGGAACACCTGGTATATCGGACCCTGGCTCTTTATTAGTATCTAAAGCAATAGAAGAAGGAATTGAAATTGAGGTAATTCCTGGGTCTTCTGCATTTTTAACAGCACTAAGCGGAAGTGGCTTACCTATCAATCAATTTGTTTATTTAGGATTTCTACCAATAAAGAAAGGAAGAAAAACCCTCCTAGAAACATTTAAAGCAGAACCTAAAACTATAGTCTTTTACGAATCTGTTCACAGAATAGAGAGAACATTAAAAGAGATAGCTGATGTATTAAAAGATCAATCTGAAAGAAAAATAGTAGTAGGAAGAGAACTGACCAAGTTACATGAAGAATTTGTTCATTCAACGATAAAGAATTTATGTGATGTTGCTGAAAGCATTACAAAGAAAGGAGAATTTGTTGTAATAATTGGAAAGTAGAGGCGCAATATTTTGCGCCTCTGCATATTTTGCATATTTACATATTTTGCGCCTCTGCATATTTTGCATATTTACATATTTTGCGCCTCTGCATATTTTCATTCCCTACGGCAGCACAGCTGCCGGATCTATATGTTTCCCATTCTGCAATACCTCAAGATGAAGATGTGCCCCCGTGGTTATAGGTCCTGCTCCATAAGTCCCTGGTGTTCCACCACTTAGTCCTATTATTGTTCCACGAGAAACCTCTTGCCCAGATCTAACATGTATTTTACTCATATGCCCATATAAAGTTGCAGTACCTCCTCTATGTCCTATAAGAATGTACGAATACCCCGTTGCCCCACCATCTCTGGCCAAATATACAACTCCATCTGCTGCACTATGTACATTTGATCCCTGTGGAACCGCAATATCTATACCCTTATGATCAAAACCAAAAATCTTCTTGTAGCCACTGTCGTAAAAACCCGCAGAAATAGGCCCCTTAGCAGGCCAAGAAAGTGCTTCTGGATCCCCTACTATTTTCCCAGATGTGTAAGCTCCTTCTCTTGTAGAACGAAGACCTTTTTCTATAAGTGCGCGCTCAGCACGTCTGCGCAAGCGCGCGTCTATTCGCGCAAGCTCACTTTGCATTTTAGATATTTGACCTTCTACCTCTGCAACTGTCGCACTTATTTGATCCTGTAACGGAGCAGCAGCATGTAAATAATATTCCGCTTGTTCTGCTTCTCTAAGTGCTACCCAATAAGTAGAAAGAAGATTTTCATGCTCACTTCTAACATCAGTAATTTTACTAGGTAACTTTGGTGCTGCTCTAAGTAAATTTAATAGATGTTGTCTGGTTTTTTTAAGCGTTTTATATTTTAAAGACTCCTCTGTTCTCTCACCAAGAGAAACATTGCTTCTAGACGCAACAAGAGCACTTACAAAGTAAAAGGCTCCAGTTCTGTTCGCGTTATATGCAGATCGAACCAAATTTGCCATTCCATCTTTTTCCTCCAATAAAAGAGATAACACTTCTTCTGGTTGCTGTGGATCTATACCCATAGAAAGCATTTCATCTTGTAATCTAATTAACTCTGCCAATCTAAGACGAATAACCCGCTTTTCACGAGTTAGACTTTGTACATTATTCTTTAAATCATCAATTTTCTCCTCACTCATATTTCTGGCCTTTTCTAGCCAAGAATACTGGCTTCTTTGCTCTTCTACTTTTTCTAAAGCAATTCGAATTTCTTCTTCTTTGGGATATCTATCATCTGCGGAATCTAACGCAAAAGTAGTTAACAGTGGTACTGCAATTAAAAAGAGGATAGAGACGATAATTGATGTTTCTTTTTTATCCACAATGTATTATTATACCAGATTATTGATATAATTGGAATATAAAGATAAATCATAAGATGAGCTTGTAGCTGGTAGCTTGTAGGGTTAGTGCTCATAAGTCTCTTCCTACAAGCTACAAACTACTACCTACAAGCTGCTTCACTGCTACACTTAACATATGATCGCTCACCTCCATGGAATAGTTTCTAAGCTAAAACTAGGCTCTATTACAATAGATACAAATGGTGTTGGCTATTTACTAAACGTTCCTCTGGATACATGGGAAATATTGGATGAAGGAGAAAAATGTAAATTATCTGTATATACCTACGTAAAAGAAGATAGATTGGAATTATTTGGTTTTAAAGAATGGCCAAAACGAGAACTATTTGCACAAATGATGAAAATATCTGGAGTAGGACCAAGTCTAGGATTAGAACTTTGCAGTGTTCCAAATGCACTTCTTTCACAAGCAATTTCCAAAAAAGATCCATCAATTCTTACAAATATAAAAGGAGTAGGAGGAAAGCGCGCAGAAAAACTACTAGTAGAACTTTCATCTCTTGCAGATAACCATCCAGATGCTTTTGTATCTACAGAAAATAGTAAAATTCTTTCAGAATTTGATAGCGATGCTCTTGAAGCATTAAAATCTCTTGGATATGACCAAAGAAGTATTTTAGATGTTTTAAAAAGCCTTCCAAAAGAAGTATCTTCTACGGAAGAAAGGGTGACCGAAGCTCTTAAAATGATGTAAGAAATTTATTGCTTCATTGATTTCATTGTTTTCATTGATTTCATTGTTTATTTATAAAAAATAACTACCACCAACCTCCAACTGAGGATACAATAGTCTCCTATGTTACATATCGATATAACTAACACACTTGCAAGTACTATTACCCCAACAAAAGGGATAACAGATCAAGAAATGAAATCTATTGCAACAGGCTTAAAAAAATACATAGAAGATTTTTTAGCAGAGCGAGAACAAGGTGAGCATACTTGGTCTATGGCGCCATACGATAAAAATATGATAGATCAGGTAAAAGAGACTGCCCTAAGAGTAAAAAATGAAAAAATTCAGACAGTTATTTGGATTGGAATTGGAGGATCTGGTCTTGGACCAAAAGTAATTCAAGAAGTATTTGAAAGCCCAGAGACAATGGAATTTATACTACTCGATACTTTAGATCCATCCATACTAGAATTAACAAGCCACATAGTAGACTGGAAACAAACACTTGTTGTTGTTGCAAGTAAATCTGGAGGAACACTAGAGCCAATGAGTATTTTCGCACTTTGCTGGTCTCTTCTTCGTAAAGCAATTGGAGATAAAGCTGCAGATAGAGTAATAGCTCTAACAGATCCAAATAAAGGAAACTTACGTAGCTTTTGCCTAGAGCACGGTATTTCCATGCTTCCAATTCCTTCGAATATTGGTGGAAGGTATTCAATATTTACTCCAATAGGTCTGCTATCACTTGCACTTCTAAATGGTGACATAGACGCATTTGCCTCTGGCGCAAAAGAAATGGATACATCATGCCAAAGTACAGATGTAGATAAAAATCCTGCGGCCCAATTAGCTAGAGTTCAATTCTTATTAGATACAAAAAGAGAAAATCCATTAAGAATAATTATGCCATATTCGCAAAGACTAGAATCTCTTGCACGCTGGTGCCAACAACTAATAGCAGAAAGTCTAGGTAAAACAGAACTTCACAACCCTATTCCTGTTGCTGCTATAGGTACTCAAGACCAACACTCGCTTTTACAACAGTGGATGGAAGGACCCCGCAAATCTTGGCATGTATTTATAAAAGAAGAAGAACAACAATACTTAGCAGTCCCCGACTGCATTGAAGAAAGCTTTAAATACTTAATTGGAAAACCATACGGAAAATTACTAGATGCATGTTACCGAGGAACAAGCCAAGCTCTTACAAGTGTAAAACGCCCAAATGTAACAATCTCTTTAAAGAAAATAGATGAGCAACACTTGGGAGAACTATTTTATCTATTTATGGTAGAAGTAATTCTACTTGGCAAGCTATATAGAATAGACCCATACGGGCAACCAGGAGTAGAAACTGGCAAGAAAATAACAAAAGAGATTTTAGGAGAACAATAGAAATGAAGTAATACGCCAATAAAACAATGAGGTAACATAGCTAACCGCTTTATGAATCGCTTGCGATTGTTTTATTGTTTTATATTTCTTTTTCTGGAAAAAATCGCATGTTTTCGTTACACTAAATATAATCATTCTTTTCCTCTTACCTAAACATGGCAGCACCAGTTACAGACGCAGATTTTGAAGCAGAAGTTATAAAAGCAGATACTCCCGTATTAGTTGATTTTTGGGCACCATGGTGTGGTCCATGTAAACAAATGATACCTGTAGTAGAAGAACTAGCTGGTGAGTATGAAGGAAAAGCAAAAATTCTTAAGATGAATGTAGATGAAAATCCTGAAACTCCTGGAAAATTTAATGTTTTAAGCATTCCAACCTTTATTATATTTAAAGGTGGCGAAACTGTTTCTACATTCATAGGAGCCAAATCTAAAGAAGACATTATGAAAGAACTAGATGCTGTAATTGGCTAATTAACCCTTTCTAAGTTTTATTATGGGAGATTTTTTATTAGGACTTATAGGAATTGCATTTTCACTAACTTTAATAAAATACAGAGAAAAGGTGGGAGGTATGATGGGAGAAGCAAATTGGATGCGAAAAGTAGGTGGAATTTATAACTTTATTATTATTGTTGCTACTTTTTTGTTTTTCTTTAGTATTGCAAAAATTACAGGAACAACAAACATATTCCTGTCTCCACTTTCATTTATATTGCCAAGTGTAGGCGGTCCAAATACAGGAGGATATTAAGAAAAATTTGATGGATTCATCTTAAGTAATCTTTAGATAATCAAAATCTAAAAGAATACCTACTTAGATTGTTCATACATAAATTAAATATAGGACAGTCATATATCAGTATTCTTTCAAAAAAAGCCTGCATCTCTACAGGCTTTCTATATTCCTATGAATGAAATGTGTTTAGCCACTAAATGT
>DAOWDW010000087.1 GCA_030638845.1 Candidatus Peregrinibacteria bacterium
GCAATCCTATTTCTGTATTAAAAAATACAGATCTACTTGGAGCAGTTGTAGATATAGATCCTATTGAATGCATTTAATTGATGTAATTGATCTATTTATAATAATATTATAAACTTTTCGTTATGAAAAACTTTCTTACGCTATCAATTCTTTTATTTATTCCTTTTGGCGTTAGCGCAGCTACAATTCGAGCTGGAGATGAGCTACTTGTAACTATGCCAATACAAGACGACCTATATGTCGCAGGAGGTACTGTAGGAGTAGAAAAAAATATTTCAGGAGACTTGCACGTTGCAGGTGGAGACATATTTATTTCTGGTGATGTTTCTGAAGATGTAATAATTGTTGGTGGAGACGTTGGTTTACAAGGAAACATAGGAGATGACCTAAGAATAGCTGGAGGAAATATTTCTTTATCTGGAAGTGTTGATGAAGATGCAATTCTCGCTGGTAGAAAAATAATTATTTTTAATAGTGCTGTTATAATGGGTGATGCACGAATTTTTGGAGGTGACATAATGATAGATGGAACTATAGGAAAGGATTTGTATATTCGTGGTGGTAATATTCGTATTAACGGAGTTATAGAAGGAAATGTAGATATTCAATCTGAATCTTTAGTGTTAAATGCAACTATCGGTGGAGATGCGAAAGTATCTGCAAAGAATTTATCTATAGTAGATACTACACAAATTGTTGGGAATTTAAATTACTGGAATCCTAATGGAGAATTAGTTCATGAAGCGCAAGTTGGAGGAAAAACAGTTTTCGATTTAAGCTTAGCTATAAAACAAATGCCAAAATTTAAAAATGCTATTCCTGCATTCTTTATAGGTGTATTTAGTTATTCATTGTTAGCATCTGCATTTATTATTCTACTAGCAATATTGTTTACAAAAACTTATTTCTTAGATTCTGCAAAAAGACTAAATAAGGCAACAGGCATGAGTATTTGGTATGGATTCTTGTATGTAGTAGTAACCCCAGTTCTTGCATTTGTATTCTTTATGACTCTAATAGGCATACCTATTGGTCTTCTACTAATAATTGCATATTTGATTTCTTTCTTTTTAGTAAAAGCAATGACATCTATTGTTTTTGCTCGGCTTATAGAAATTAAACTAAAGAAAAAATGGGGTAATGCAAAATTATTCTTTGTAAGTTTTGCAATTTTATTTGTATGGAAGATTATTGTATTTATTCCAATAGCAGGAACAATTGTATCTGCTATAGCTCTTCTTGCAGGATTTGGTGCGCTCTCACATACGGAATGGGAGAAATGGAAGAAGGTTAGATAAGCTATTTAGACAAACAATTAAGGGCAATTCCAGCTGCAACAGAAACATTTAACGAACTTTTTTTGCCTAGCATTGGTATATAAATAATATCATCAGACTCCTCTAGCATTTCCTTGGGGACTCCAAGTATTTCATTTCCAAGGATTAAGCAAACTTTATCTGAAACTTTATAATTATTTATATTTGTTGATTCATTATTTATTTCTAAAGATACTATTTTATATCCCTCTTTTTTAAGATCTTTGATTTTTTTTATTGGATCTTCAACTTTTTCCCATGGTATCCACTCCTCTGCGCCTATTGCTGTTTTGCTTATTTCTCTTCTAGGAGGAATTCCTGTATAACCACTAAAAATAATTTTCTCTACTCCAAAGCAATCTGAAGATCTGAAAAAAGAACCAACATTCAACAAAGATCTTATATTATGAGCTAATAGGATTATTTTTCTATTCATGCGAAAGAGTACAAAGTACTTGAATGTGGATTTGCAAAAACAGTTAAAGCACAAGAGTTAATTACCTCATCTTTTGTAACATTGGAAAGTACGTAACATATCCCAGTTTTACCTCCTCCAATTGCCATTGCGCCTGTATCTGGTTGATTAATTCTTAGCAACATAAATCCGTTTATTGGATTATTAATACATTTCTCTGCTATTTTTGAATCCGAATTCCAAATAAATACGTTTTCACCCTCTCTAATATATGCAATTTCTTTATTTGGATTAAACAGTGAAAAATCAGTTAATAATTCTTCTGGCTTTTTATTATCTGGAGATAAATATTTAAGTTGTTTAAGTGACAGATTTGGAATATTTCTTCTTACTGCAGTCTCTACTGTTCTTTCTTCATTATTTGTAATAATAGTATCGATGAATATCTCTATATTTCTAGATGGTGCTGGTTCTACCTTTATAGCTTGTAGCTTATAGCTTATAGCTTGTAGGGAAGATAAATCTTGTTTTCGTTCAATCCAACGTTTTAGAGAAATAAAGTAAGGATCTCCATCTAAAGTCCTTTCGGGATGTGGCATAAGAGCAACTACGTTTCCAGCTGGATTACATATTCCTGCAACTGCATAAACAGATCCATTTGGAGTAACTATTGGGTCCTGCGATACTTCTCCTTTCTCATTACAATATTTAAAAGCTAATTGATTGTTATCTTCTAGTTCTTTAAGAAGATCTTTGTCTTTGGTTGTAAAACGACCTTCACCATGAGCAATTGGCATATGTATG
The DNA here is from genome assembly GCA_030638845.1 of Candidatus Peregrinibacteria bacterium. Lineage (GTDB taxonomy): Bacteria > Patescibacteriota > Gracilibacteria > Peribacterales > Peribacteraceae > JABGQH01. The sequence continues at coordinate 2,536 of DAOWDW010000087.1, forward strand.
GGCTTACTCCAATTTGATGTAGCACATCTATCCGCAGGACAAACAGGTTTTACCCATACCCATTCATTTAAAAAACCTACAGACTCATTTTTTACAATATTTTGGGCAAGACACATTTTAAGACCATTCCCTAGAGGAATTAATCCACTTTCAACAACAATTTGAGCACCATTACAATTGCCTATTACAACTTTCCCCTCTTCTGCCTGTCTTCCTATTTCATCTAATAAGCTATCTCTTCCTGCTATCATTCCTGCTCTTCCTCTGTCTTCATAACTAAATCCTCCTGGAATAAAAAACCCGTCGACATCCTTAATTTTAGAACGATCATCATTCCATCTAAAAAATAATGGTTTTATTCCTACTCTTTTTAAACTTCTAATAGATTCTACTTCGCAGTTGTTTCCAGGAAATGAGGGTATGGCGATAATAATATCTTTTTGCATGCTTTTATCCTACAAGCTACAGGCTACTTCCTACAAGCTATTAAACAGTCATTACTTCTTCTTCCTTCTTTTTCTTGGCTTCATCAATTGTATCATTTGTAGATTTTACGGATTTATCTAGCTCATCTTGTAATGTATATCTAACATCTTCGTCTTTTTCTTCTTTTATATTATCCAAAATATCTTGTCTCTGCTGCCTTACAGAAATTCTTGCCTCCTCTGCTAGCTGATGAACTACTTTCACTAATTCTATTCTTCTTTCTTCTGTCATAGGTGGAAGATTTACTCTAATTACACTTCCGTCATTAACAGGATTTGTACCAAGATTTAATGTGCCAAGAGCTGCTTCTACCTGACTTAATATTCCATTATCCCACGGTTGCACAACTATTGTTTTTGCGTCTTGAATAGATATTCCTGCAACTGCGCTTAGTTCTTGTTTTTGTCCATATGCATCTACTAATACATGCTCAACAATTGCTGCATTTGCTCTTCCTGTTTGTAATTTTGAGTATTCTTTATGTAAATATTCGAGAATTTTTCCTGCTTCTGTGTTAAATAATTGAATTTTTGGATCTGACATGAATATGTAAATGTTAAATGATAAATGGAAAATTAACTATGAATATTTGTGCCTATCTTTTTCCCATTAAGTAATGAAGATAGATTTCCTTTTTCTCCAAAGTTAAATACACATATTGGCATGTTATTTTCCATACAAAGACTAAATGCGGCTTGGTCCATAACTTTTAATTGCGCAACAATTGCATCTTTATATTTCAATTCATCCAAAAATTTTGCATCTGGATTTGTTTTTGGATCACTATCATAAACTCCTTTAACATTCGTAGCTTTTAATACAATGTCACATTGTAGCTCTGTTGCTCTAAGTGCTGCTGCACTATCTGTAGTAAAGTAAGGGTTTCCTGTTCCTCCTGCACAAATTACCACTCTTCCCTTTTCTAAGTGCCTTAATGCACGCCTTCTTAAATATGGCTCTGCTAGTTGTGGAATGTCTATCGCAGAACATACCCTTGTATCTACTCCAATAGATTCCAATGTGGATTGGAGTGCAACACTATTCATAATAGTTGCTAGCATTCCAATATAGTCACTAGATGTTCTTTCTATACCACTTTCCTCATTGTCTCTAAACCTCCAAATGTTTCCACCTCCTACAACAACCGCAACTTGAATCCCTTTTTTTGTTGCATCTTTTATTTCTCTTGCTATTTCTATTACTGCTGAATGATCCAGACCACTCTCTTGTGATCCACAGAGAGCTTCTCCCGATAATTTAAGTAATATTCGTTTATACTTCATTGGTTCATATAATACTAATATTTATGCATATTGCCAAGAGCGGTTATTTAATATTAGTCTATATTATTTATATGTTGCACTTAAAAGTTGAAACCGTCATGTTTAGATTTGTGTTACATTGTAACACAGGGGAAATATTTTGTATTACAATGTAATACAAAACTAGCAGAAGAGATGTTTTGGCTGTATTACGCGATAACAAACTTATCGATCAATTATACATGGTACTCCCTATAGAAACTTATTAGGAACTAATATTAAATATAAGGAAAATTCAACATTCCATTTATAGAATCATTCATTCCTTTATCATTTTTATAGTAAAAACCAAAACATCTAGGTATTCCAACTTTTTCACAATCTGTTAAAACTATAATTATGCTATCTCTGTATTTTTTTAAAATGGGACGCAAGGTCATAATTTTCATTGCACCTAGTATATGAAATGTTCTTTCAAATTCTTCATGTGATGAAAAAGCTACAATTGTTCTACGCATTGGTTTATTGTGCATAAATCCAGATATTAACGCCCAAGTTTGTATTTGTGGATCCAAAGTGACAAGTGCATCTTTTTCTTTAATATTTCTCCTTCTTTTACTACCTATTAATCCATCATCAGAATGAATTTGAATTTCTTCTAAATCAATTGGCTTCTTTTGCTCATCTGCTATTACTAATATTGCATCTCTAAATTCATCAATCCATTCATCAAAGAATGGATTATATTTATCTATACTATTTTCTATATCATCATTAGGCTCTTGTGATTCGAAATATCTCAACAAACCAGTTTCAGCTGGTCTCAACAGTCCAATATTACATGGGGAGTTTTCAGGCACAGGAGAAGCATTTTACTCGTTTGATGGAATAAATCAAAAAATATTTTTCAATACTCAATTTTTGTTCGATTTGACGGAATAAATATTGATTATCAGACACACGCTTTTAATATAACCCCGCCCAAACCCTTATCAAATTAAGGGGTGAATACCCGGAGCCCAAAACTCCTTATTCTTTTTCTTCGTATTCTTTTGCAATACTTTTAAACTTTGCATCTAAAACTGGTCTAATTTCTTCTCCAATTTGTTCATAAATATCGATCAATTCTTCGTATGCACCTTTGCCACCGAAAAAATCCCAAAAATCTTTTCCAATTAAAAAATCATTTCCTTTATCAAAAAATTTGAGACATGTCCAGCGCTCGTAATCTTTTGGGAAGTAGGGATTGTAGTACATTCCTAAATAAATTCTTACCTTTTTTCCTTCTTTCGCACGCATTGCCAAAATTTATAGCAAATCTCCTTTCGCTACTTACATTTCATTTTTATTTGGCTTTGGTCCCTTTATTTCAAAATATATTTCTTCACCATTTTCTCGCTCTAAAAAAAGATCAACTCTTTGTATTCTATCTTCCATTTGCTCATCTTCTTGGCTTGCAATAAAAATTTCTTCATTTTCACTTTTATGATTTGGTTCACGAACAACACTATCTAA
>DAOWDW010000078.1 GCA_030638845.1 Candidatus Peregrinibacteria bacterium
AAGTTGAGGAAGTGTATATCCGAGACCGAGTTTTGCTGCAATAAATGCAAGTGGATATCCAGTTGCCTTAGATGCAAGTGCAGAACTTCTACTCAGACGTGCATTTACTTCTATTACTCTATATTTACGAGATTTTGGGTCTAAAGCATATTGAATATTACATTCACCAATAATTCCTAAGTGTCTAATTACTTTAAGTGCAGCGCTTCTTAGCATTTGGTAATCTTTATTGTCTAATGTTTGGCTTGGGGCAATAACTATAGATTCTCCAGTATGAATTCCAAGAGGATCTACATTTTCCATATTGCAAACTGTAATACAGTTATTTGCTTTGTCTCTTACTACTTCATATTCAATTTCTTTCCACCCTGTTAAGTCTTCCTCTACAAGAACTTGTGGGGACTCAATAAATGCTTTTTGGCACAAGTCTTTAAGTTCATTTTCATTTGATGCTCGTCCGCTTCCTTTTCCTCCTAGAGCATATGCTCCGCGAATAATAATTGGGTAGCAAATTTCATTTGCTGCCTTTAATGCTTCTTCTACAGTTGTACATGCCTTTGACTTTGGAACGGGTATACCAATACTTAATAACTCAGCATTAAACAGTGCTCTATCTTCTGTTTTTTGGATGCTTTCAACTGGGGTTCCAAGTACAGAAATATTATATTCTTCTAGTACTCCAGATTCATGAAGTGCAACTCCACAGTTAAGAGCTGTTTGTCCTCCAAAACTAAGTGCAATAATATCTGGTTTTTCTTTTTCTATTACGCGGACTACAAATGAAGGTGCAACAGGAACAAAATATACTGCATCTGCAAGTCCCCAACTAGTTTGATTTGTAGCAATATTTGGATTAATTAATATAACTTTAAATCCCTCTTCTTTTAGTGCTTTAATAGCTTGGCTACCCGAATAGTCAAATTCACCAGCTTCTCCAATTTTAAGAGCACCAGATCCAAGTAAAAGTACTGTTTTATTATCATTCTTTTTAAAAAAAGAGTCTCCGTCACCCCTATGGGGCTCCGAAGAGCCAGTTTCTTTTTGTGTAGTCATCTTTGTTAGAGTGTAGGGAATGTTTTGCTTTGCGACAAGAAAATAGAAGACTTCTATTATATTTTTTAAACTATCACCTGTAATCGTTATCCGTATGTAGTATACTTATTTCAATTCTTTCCTTATTTATGAATAGATATATTTTCGTTGGTAGTCTTATTTTATTTGTTGGTACTGTATTTGCATCTGAATTTGAGTACATATTTGGAGATGCACAAAAATTTTTAAGTGAACTTAAAATGCAAAGTACCGAAATTAATCAAGTGCTAGAAGATTCTGCTTTTCAAGAATCTGATTTATTATTTTTAGAAGCAGAAGTAGATGAAGATACAAATCTTTTAGAGTCTAATTCTATATATGTAATTGTTAATGTAGGGGAAAGAGAAATGGAACTTACAGATGTTCCTAAAAATACTTGGTTTGCACCATTTGTAAGAAGTGCTGCAGAGAAGGGGATAGTATCTGGGTATAAAGATGAGCAAGGAGTTTTATTGGGACTTTTTGGTCCTGCTGATTTAGTAAGTATAGAGCAACTTGCCAAAATGACTTTGGGAGCAAGCAATGTTTATTTATCAAGTTGTAATGGTTCTATTTTAAATAAATCTGCAGTTGGATCTTGGTCTGAGAGTTATATTTTGTGCACAGAGGAATTAGGTTGGGCAATATACAGTGATGGAGGAATAGATGTAAAAAAACCAGCTACAAGGTCCGAAGTTATTATTACCATAATGCAGGCGTTTAATGTTTTATTTGAAAGTTCTACTGGAGAAATATTTACAGATGTAAATTCATCAACTCAATTTAGTGGAGCTATAGAAAGAGCAGCAAAAGACGGAATTGTTTCAGGTTTCGCAGATGAAAATGGAAATCCAACTGGATTATTTGGACCTTCAGATTCTGTAACAAGAGCAGAAATAGCAAAAATAGTAACGCTTGCTATAGATGTTTATGGGGGTTAAGGGAATATTGGAATACTGGAATATTGGTGTACTGGAATACTGGTCACTGTTTAACGAATATATTAATCTACATACTAATAATCAATATACCAATACACCAATAACCAATACACTACATCTGATTCCTATGATGTTGTTTCATATGAATTTCTTGTAATTTATCCGATGTGTGTACTCCAGCTTTTTGCGTTAATAGTACTCCAAGAATAATTATTCCTCCTCCAATCATTTGATAATAATAAACATGTTCTCCTAAATATATTGCAGCAAATATTATTCCTCCAACAATAGATAAAGTACCTACAGAAGAAACTGTGCTAATTTTCAATTTTTCTATTGCTTGATAAAAACCATATATACCCAAGAACTTAGCAATAAATCCATAAGCAAGAAGTGCAATAATAATTGTTCTATTTATTTCTAATGAATCCCCTGTATTAAATTTGATAAATGGAAGTAGAACAATAAATGTTGCAATTGCCATAATTGCTCTAGTAGCAATAAATAATTCTGGCTGAATGGTATTTAAATTTTTCTTAACAAGTATTCCACTCATTGCATATGCAATTGCAGATATTGTTACTAGTATATCTCCATTTTGCATATAAAATCCCATTGAAAAGCCTTCTAGTCCTACATACATAACGCCAATAAGAATAGTAGCAAGACCAAATGCATGAAATTTTGTAAATTTTTCTTTTAGCAATATTGCAGAAAGAAGAATAAGAAATAGCATTTCAGATCTACTAAATAATTCTGCATTAACGGCAGATGTTGTATGCAGACCTTTAAACCAAAAATAAGGTGCAAGTACTCCACTCAGAGCACCATTTGCTAGTAATAGCATTCTATTTCTTTTCTTTAAAGATCTAAATTCCTTAATTAAAGGAATTAATCCAAAATATATTGAAACAAATATTCCTCCCAATATTTCACTAACAAAAAGTACAGTTACCGGAGAAAATGTATTTGTAAGTTGTTTACCAAAACTAGGATAAGTAGAAGCGGCAATTAGTAGCATTCCCATTCCCATCCACCCAGCAACCTTAGGACGAACTTTATGTTCGCGCTTAGAAAATATAAGGGGCTCGAAATTTATGTCTTTTAAGAATGTTGATATAATACTTGTATTATACCATAAAAATAGGTTTTGATAAATAGTGCGATTGAATATATATAGATCATCATAAGATGCAAAAGATGATTTTATTATAATATATGGTGCCGCTGACTGGACTCGAACCAGTACGCTCGAAAAGTGAGCAAGGGATTTTAAGTCCCTCGTGTCTACCATTCCACCACAGCGGCAAGTAAGGATCAGATAATAATGATGATAGCAGCCTAGGTATTCACCCCGCAGGAAGTGCGAGGTCACCACAGCGACAAATAAAGATCAGCTTCACCAAAATTATACACATTTTTTAATTATCTCAAATTGTTAACTGTTAAATGTTAATTGTTAGCTGTTATTAAATCGGCAATGCCTCAACTCGAATTTTTTGCTGTGGACGAGATTCATGTTCTCCAACCCCAAGTGGCATACCAGTTATAGGGTCCACCTCCTGTGACTGAATTATAAGTCTTCTAAGGGTTGTTCCAACTGGAGTACATGTCATAAGTGTTGATATTCTTTTGTCTACAGGTTGATCTAAAACATCTACATTAGATGGTTTTACTTCTTTTTTAGATTGCACAATGTACCTGTGCTTATCTCCTCCGTAGTATGTCCAGTATTCATCTCCAACTTCTAAATCATGAAGTCTTGCGAATACATTTTTATAATCTCCAGGTGCCCATGGGTAATACGAGCTATGTCCTGTTACAAAAAAGTTACCAGCTTGCCCTGGCCTTGCAGTACCAGGGTAATGTACTACTCCTACCTCTAATGCATCTTGAATATCTTCTTCTAGCTTATTCCAGTTTTCATTTAATAGTGATTCATACGAAGGAGTAACTAGAGGAATATTTAATTTAAGTCTTGGAATTATTATTCTATTTTCTGGTGGACCTACTCCTGGAAGATAATTAATTAAATTGCCATTTGTATCTCCTGCTACTGCAAGAGTAGGAGTTTTAAGTAGTTTGTCTTTAAGTAGATTATCTACATTTCCTTCGCCTACAGATTCCTGAAGTCTTTTAAGTGGGTGGAAGTAAGACTGTCCAATTTCAAAATAACTTTTAAAATTTAATGAGACAAACAGAGCTAGAAATAATATTGCAAATGTTCCACCGAAGCGGACTGTGTCTAATAAAAATAATGAAAAACGGCTATATTCCTTCATCTTCTTTTTCTCTTTATTTACTACCCAAACTGGCTGAGAGAGAAATGACCAAAGAAAACTTTTAATTTTAGGAATGCCAAAAATCATTTTCCTTGAAGTATTGCAACAATCTTTCATGCAGGTTTTATATTGGTTGGTACTTTCTTGTAATATATTCTTTGTGAGAAGAAAAATATTTTGTCTAGCACTTTGCATTACGTGCGTTGGTTTTATTTCTTCATCGTGGTTATGTCTTGAGGTTCTATATTGAGACATTTCAATTGTATTTATAGTTGATGTATCTTCTTCCGTTACAGTCCAAAGAAAATTATTATCTAAATTGTCTGAATTTGATGTTGGAAATATAATATTCCCTTCATCATCGTACTCTGCCGGAGGTAAGTGAGAACTTTCAGAAATCATAACATTGTACAGGAAAAGTTAAACCTATGCACGGGAAAATGAAAGCAAGTTCTTAAGAATTTAATGTTTAAAATCAATGAATTTAGCAAGTGTAAGGGCTGAAACTAAATTATCGATTCCGGTCTTACTATTATTCCTCCTCCTAATACCTCTTTGTCTTTGTAAAAAACAATAGACTGATCGTCTGCTATTCCTCTAATTGGCGACTTAAATGTCACTTTTGGAAGCGAAGAAAATATTTCCATATTACACTCCTTAGTATTTCCCTTAGAGTTAATACTTGCAAATAATTTTGATTTATTATCTGGTACACCTACTATCCAATTAAGCTGATCTACATATAGCTCGGATTCGAAGTCAGCCCCAGTTGGAGCGGTATAAAGGGTATTAGTATTTGCGTCTTTCCTCTTCACATGAAGAGGAATTTTTAGTCCTCCAACCCCGAGCCTTTTCCTTTGGCCTATTGTGTAATATGGAAGTCCCATATGTTTGCCAACAATTTCTCCATCTTCTGTACATATATTTCCTTCTGGAACATTTTTTAAATATCGTTTTAAAAATTCTGTTGGTTCATTTTCAGAATAAAAACATATGTCTTGGCTTTCTTTATAAGTTTCTGGAATTGGAATATTTAATTCCTTAGCAATATTTAATACTTCTTTCTTTTGTAAATCTCCAAGCGGAAAAATTACATATTTTAAAATTTCTTGAGTTAGATTGTATAGAAAATAACTTTGATCCTTACTTTCATCTTTTGCTTTTAATAGATGATATACATTTAAATCATCTTTAAATATTCTTGCATAATGTCCTGTAGCAATAGCATCACAGCCTAGAGCTTTTGCCTGCTTAAGGAATGCTCCAAATTTGATTAGCTTATTGCATGTTATGCATGGGTTAGGCGTTTTGCCTTTTTTATAGCTTTCTAAAAATGGTTTTATTACTTCTTCTAGAAATTCTTCTTCCATATCAAGTATATGAAAAGGCGCACCTATAGATTTGCAAACTATCTTTGCTTTTTCAAAATGCTCTGGAGTACAACATTTTGTTTTACCAATGTTTGTACAATCCTCTAAAGGATCTTCCCATAGTTGCATCATGGCACCAATTACTTCATGTCCATTATTTTTTAATAAATGAGCAACAGTACTTGAGTCTATACCGCCAGACATGGCAACAAGTATTTTCATGTTTAATTATTTTAGTATTTAAAATACTTAAATCATATGTAGGAAAAAATAATAAGTCTGCTAAAGTATTTTAGATGATAGAGAAAATACGTGCATTGGCGAAGGAATATGAAGATTTAAATGAACAACTTAAAGATACTGCTATTCATTCAGATCCGAAGAAAATTGCTACTATTGGCAAAAGGATTGCAGAATTAGAGCCTCTTATTATTCATCTAAATGAATATGATGAATGCCAGAAGGCAATTGTATTTGCAAATAGTGAAATAGATGATAATGAACTTAAGGAAATGGCAGAAGAAGAAGCAAATTCTGCAAAGGAAAGATTGAAAATTCTTGAGTTAGAACTTCAAAAGTATCTTGTTCCAAAAGATCCAGATGATGATAGATCTGTAATACTAGAAATAAGAGCAGGTACAGGAGGGGAAGAAGCGGCATTATTTGCTGCAGAACTTTTACGCATGTACTTAAGATTTGCAGAAGAGATGTCTTGGAAGACAGAGCTAATGAATAAGGCAGATGCAGATGCTGGCGGTATAAAAGAGGCTATATGTTCCATAGAAGGAAATAACGTTTATGGAGCTCTTAAGTTTGAGTCTGGTGTTCATCGTGTTCAACGTATTCCTGCTACAGAAAACAAGGGTCGAGTTCATACATCTGCTGCTTCGGTAGCAATTTTGCCTAAGGTTGAGGATGTTGATGTGGTAATTAATGAAGCTGACTTAAGAATAGATGTTTTTCGTTCTAGTGGACCAGGTGGTCAATCTGTAAATACTACAGATTCTGCAGTTAGAATTTCGCATGAACCTACGGGAATTACTGTTTCATGTCAGGATGAGAAATCTCAGTTAAAGAATAAGAATAAGGCTTTAGGAATACTTCGTTCTAGACTTTATGAACATGAAAAAGAAAAACAAGCCAAAGAAAGAGGGGATATGAGATCTGGACAAATTGGTTCTGGAGATAGAAGTGAAAAAATACGTACGTATAATTTCCCTCAGGATAGAGTTACAGACCATAGACTTGGAAAAAACTTTAATAATATAACGGGAGTAATGGAGGGTGAGATAAAAGATATATTAGAAGCTCTTCATGAAAAAGAAGTGCA